>JBNLCS010000705.1:0-10980 GCA_050303935.1 Bacteroidales bacterium | reverse complement strand
TTATTATACTAATTACGTGTTTCAGAAAAGCTTAAATTTTGTACATTGTGACACACATCCGGATTTTTAATGAAAATCATTATGATTCCGATAAAAATTATTTTAAACAGCTAATTAAGGAACGTAGGGATTTATATAGATTAAACTAATTTTTAATGAAAAACTATTTTATTACACTATTTTTATTACTTTTTTTTGGAATCCAATTGGGTCATTCCCAGATCATCAGTATTGATGCACGTGTTGTAAAACCAGAGATCATAGCTTGTCACCTCAACATGGGCCATCCCGGCGAAAAGGGAAAAGAACTATTGATAAACAATAAATACATAACCCTGGGAGGTAAACCCATCCTTCCGGTTATGGGTGAAATACATTATACGAGGGTTAAACGAGAGAACTGGGAAGAAACAATCCTAAAAATGAAAGCCAATGGGATCAATATCATTGCTTATTACATTTTTTGGACCCATCACGAAGAAATTGAAGGTAAGTTTAACTGGAACGAGAACTACGATCTGAGAGCTTTTACTGAATTATGTAAAAAACATACTATTTGGGCTTATCCCCGCATCGGTCCCTGGTGCCATGGCGAAGTCAGAAATGGTGGATTACCCGATTGGTTAATGCAAAAAGGATTTCGCACACGTACCAATGACCCGGAATACCAGTTTTATGCCGAAAGGCTGTACAAAGAAATTGCCCAACAACTGGACGGACTATACTACAAAGATAATGGTCCTATTATTGGTGTTCAACTGGAAAACGAGTATTGGCGGGGTAAAGGAGGTGAAGACCACATCAGGTTGCTGAAAAAAACTGCACAAAAATATGGCATTGATGTTCCTTTATACACCGTAACTGCATGGCGAAATGCATCAGTACCTGAGAACGAAGTAATCCCTCTTTGGGGAGGTTACCCTGCAGCTCCATGGAACACAAACCTGAAAAAAATAGAATACAATGAAAGTTACTTATTTACCAAACCGGTTAATGATGAAAGCATAGGGCACAAAGAAAACAATGACAGTTACAAGCCTGATTATTCGCCTTACCCCTACCTCACCTGTGAATTAGGTGTAGGCAACCAATTATCCGAACACCGCCGTCCCATAATTGACCCCATTGATGGAATGGCGATTGCCACATCAAATATAGCATCGGGCAGCAACCTGCCGGGCTATTATGTTTTTACCGGAGGGTTAAACCCGGTAGGACAACTTACAACCTTGGAAGAAGACCAGTGGGAAAGTGGTTACTGGAACGAATACCCGGATATCTCTTACGACTTCCAGGCAGCTATTAGTGAGGCAGGGGAAATAAAAATGTCTTACCATGAATTAAAACCCCTTCACTATTTTTTAAACGATTTTGGAGACCTGCTGGCACCAATGCAACCTGTTGTACCAGAAAATAATCAAGAATGGGACGACCTGCAATATTCTTTCAGGACAAATGGATCACAAGGGTTTTTATTTGTATCAAATTACTATCGTGGCCATGTAAAAAGTATTAAAAAGAATGTACAATTTAACATACAGCTTAAAAAAGAAAAAATCCAACTCCCCAAAAAACCTATCAACATTCACGATAGTACCGTTTTAATATGGCCTGTAAACCTGAAAATGGGAGAAACTGTTCTCAAATATGCAAGTTGTCAGCTCATATGTAATTTACAGCATACCGATACTGTTACCTGGGTTTTTAAACAAAACAGGGACATTCAACCTGAATTTTTGTTCTCAGCAGAAAATATCAAATCGCTTGAGATTAATGGTGGTACCCTGCAAACCGATAAGCAGGGGTATTTTGTTAAAAACATCCAACCCGGGCTTAACAAAGGTAATTATGTTTACACAACTGACGGAACAGTGCACAGAATTATTGTTTTATCAGAAAATGAAAGCAGGCAGTTTTGGTATTTTAAGAATCCCGAAAAAGAATATGTTTTTATTTCAAAAAGCAACCTGTACATGGATGAAAAAAACCAACTTCATTCGTTTACCATTGGATCATCAAATGATTTACAAACCATAAATTGTTCCCTTGAATTAATCCGTGAACCATTAGATGAGCCCAACGTAAAAAAATTCGATCTACCCCTTCATAAAGCAGACCTGATAGATTCCGTTCAATGGTTACAATTAAACCCGGCTAATTATGACGAAAGTAGAAATTTATACCGTAAATTATTTTTTAAGGATATTACCCTTTCTAACACGGCCAATATAAGAAAAGCCGGAATTTATCTTGTTTCAGGCCTTGAAGGGGAAATTAGGGTAAACAACCGGTGGCTTAACCAGCAATTTATTAAAAACAAAGAAAATTATCTTGACCTGACAGCCTATATAAACAAAGGTGTAAATAATTTAATGTTTGTTTTTCCGTATACCAACGAACCATCTGTAATGGCTGCAATAATTGAAGTGGAATACTATAATTCTGATAAGGAGCATATCCTGAGCGATACTTCCTGGTTAACGACAGAACAATACAAGATCCCGGCACCATGGGAATTTACGCGTAACAAAAGAATACCCATTACACATCCATGTCCTGATATATATAAAGATTTTCAATTTACTACCCATCGCTTTGCTGTTGCTTTGGATTTGCCAAAAATAAATGCAGAAACAAACCGGTACCTTCGAATTAACTATATTGGCAACAAAGCACAGTGCAGATTAAACAAAAAACTGGTGGCTGATAACTTTAATAATGGAACCATCTGGACCATAAATTTGAGCAATTTAAACATAAATGACCATGACCCATTGATTTTTGAATTGGAACCCTGGAAAGGACAGGGCATTTACTTGGAAGGAAATGAAGAAAAAGTAAAAACAGAAAAAGCTCAAATCGAAGATATTTACCTGGAGGTTGAAAAGGAAGTAACGTTTAAAATTTTAGAACAATAGTTAAACTTAACACAAAAACCATGAATGATATTTTTGGTAATTATTCATATGCTGAAAGCCAATCGTTTGATGATGCAATTAGTGAATTAAAATCGGGGTTGAAAAATTACGACCTTGACATTGAGAAAGCCAGTGGTGATGAAGAAGATAAAATCTTAAAATTACTGTCCCAATTCTCAACCTTTCAAAATTACGACAGTGTTTCATTGTTACTGGCATTAAAAATCAAGAACTTTAGAAAAACCCCTTTTCTTATTTTAATGACATTTAATTCTCATGATTTAGTCCCAGGCACAAGGGCCCCTAACTATATAAAAAATGCCGATTGTGAACTGGTAGGGTTTAACTCCGTTGAAATTGACCCGGGACACGTATTCATAAGACCAGAGACTTTTTCTGATAAGCTGATTGAACTCATAAGGCCAGTTGAGATTGACTTTGACGAAGATAAAGAGTTCAGTAGAAAATATTACATGGTTTCTGACAATGAAAAGCAAACCCGACAACATATTGACTTCAAATTACTCGAAGCAATGAAACGTTACAATGACCTTCATATTGAAATCAAAAATAAATTTTTGCTTGCCAGGACCTTAAAATCGGTAAGTGCTGGTTCAATTGAAAGTATAGTAGGGCTTTTTGAAAAATTATAGCCTAAATGATATTCTATCAAATTACAATAAGGGGTTTTTAGGCAAAATTATCCTGAACAACGTACCCTTGTTTATTTCAGAATCCATTTCTATTCTGCCCTTATGTTCTTCAATAATTTTATGAACTATATACAACCCTAAACCCGTTCCTTTGCCAATTTCTTTAGTAGTAAAAAATGGATCAAACAGTTTGTTCAAATGATCCTTTTCTATTCCGCAACCATTATCAATAAATTCAAAAACAGCTTCTTCATTACCATTAAAATAACCTTTAATTACAATTTCCCCTTTTTCAGAAATTGATTGAACAGCATTGTTCAATATGTTAAAAAAAACCTGGTTTAATTTAACCGGATTACATACAATTTCAATCTTCTCAGGGTATTCTTTTTTGATACGAATACGGTCTTTAATTGAACCGTATAAAAGTGTTATGGAATCAGCCAGGCAACTTATGCTATTGTGCATTTCAAATTCGTCTTTACCCGGATGTGTGTATTTGCTTAAACTGGAAATAATTGAACTTGCTTTATCAACCCCATTCTCAATGGCTGACCGCATTTTCTGAATATTTTGAAAATGAACTTCATACTCCTTTTTTCCTTTAAAGTTTTCATCATATAAAGAATCAAGCAAATCAAATAACGCGTAAACCCCGGAAGATACATAATTGATTGGGTTATTTAATTCGTGGGATATACCGGCCGTAAAAATTCCCAACGAAGCCATTTTTTCGGATTGTACAAGTTGATTTTGTGATTGTTTTAGTTTATCCAATGTTTCTTCTAATTCATTTTTTTGCATTTCAATGATTTTTTTCGATTTAAGTGTTTTTAACAAGTTGTTGTCGATAATCCTCATCAAACTAAACACAACCAGATTAAACAATAACCAATATAAAATAATAACCAAAATGTAATATTCTTCAGCAGCCAACCTGCCAATAGCTGAATTTACGTCCGTATCGAAATATTTTAAAAACTCAACTGAATATATTGTGAAGATAAAATTGAACATAAGTAACGTCCAGAAATAATACCCACTTCTAATCGAACAAAAAATAACTTGTATCATAAGACTGTGGAAAACCAATCCCATTGGGAAGGCATAGTAATAATCAGAAGGGGTTTCCTGTATTATTATTGGGGCAATATGCATAATAACAGGCCATGTTAAAATAAAAAATACTTTACTAAATGTAGTTTTGTTGAAGTAATTCAATATAAAACTGATTGCACAAATTGAAATAAAAATTATAAAACTAAACTGATCAAAATACCATAGTTTAGGTGGCTTTAAATAACTTGATATGTCAATTGAAACAAATACTGTATATACTATTGGCAAAGCTATAAGGATGGCATTGAAGTAATATATCCTGTTTTTAACAAGAATATCTTCCGTTTTAAAAGTTCCTGTTTCAAGTGTATTAAATAGAAAATTTTGTAATCGCAATTTTGTTTTCATAATGTACAAAGGTTAAACCCTGAAAACCTAAATGCCGATTCATCTTTGTCAATCCCTACCAACAAACTGTTTCCCCTATTAATTTTTCTACTTAAAATTAATAGTGTTTAATCTGTAAATTCAAATTATACCGTAATGGTAAGTTACATAATTATTCATCAAACTCAAACTTAAGGTCGGTCTTAGAATCTTTCACCTCATGTTGATACTTCTTTTCATGGATATCTTTTTTCCCATCTATCTTTTCTTCGAATTCTATTTTAAATTCAGTGTTGTTTCGTTCATCAATGTTTACCTTTGCCGTATCTTTCGAAAATATCTTAAATTCCTGCTTTAACGCTGATTTTATTTCTTCCTTTTCTCTCTGTACCGATTTGGAAAAGTTTTCACGTGCCTGTTTTTTATTAATCTCCACTGAAAAGTCAACATCATTACCTTTCATAATTAATGGGATTTTAAAATGCTTAGCATTGTTTCTCTTAATAAACGTAAACGCATCTTCATTTTGCTTATTACGTTTTACTTTTTTAGCAAGCAAATCTGATAAATAAAGGGTCATGTTGTATTCAAACCTGTTATCAAAATAATGTTTGCCCGAAATATCTATATCCAGGGCAGAAGAAACAATGTGCATCCCCGGAATAGTAACGCACTCATCACGAATGTACACTTCGTTGCTTAAATCGGCAAAATAGATATGCTTTAGTTCTTCCAAATTTATATATTTTGATAGGGAATACATGGGCTCATGATCCATTAATTCACCATTTTTAATTTGTAAACCTGCTTTTACCAATAATGACTTTGTTTCAACTTTATAATCATTATCAAGATTACATTTCATGTTAACCTGAACATCCATTTTTCCTTTCAGGTTCTTTGAGGTAATAAAATCCTGACCGAATTCTTTATATACATAAAACATCTGGTTAATATCCACGCCTTCTGCTTCAGCAATAACAGCAAATTTCTTTTTTTCTCCAACAGGCAGGGCAAGTGCACAGTTCCCTTTTAAATGTCCGCCAAAAACTTCTGAGTTGTATATTTTTAAACTTACCAATCCTGGCTTATAATATAATTCGCTTTGTGTATTTAAATAACTGTTTTCGTCAATAACAAGATCATCTATCATTGACTCAAATTTTACATATACATGCTGGGGCCAATAGGTTTGTGAACCTTCATCCCCACTACCGGAAACCAATTTCAATAATTCCACCCTGGTTGCATGGGCACGCAAGTCAATCCAGGTATTTTTTTTGCTAAACAAATTGTAAAGGTTCGAAACTTGTCCTTCAAGGCGTACATCAATATCCGGAGAATGGCAGCTTACCCTTTTTATTTGCATATTTTCATTTAAATAAAATTGTGCAGAAATATCTTTAAATTCTTTTCCCATTTCCGGTAACATCAAATTGACACTGGATACCTCCACATTTGTATGATGACTATTTTTAATAAAATACTTCCATAAATCCTCATTTTTAAGAGCAACATCGCTTACATTCCAATCCAACCTGACCCGTCCTTGGCCAAAACCAATCTTTTGTTGTTCTTTCAAGAAGGCATTTATGCTTTCTGTTCCCAATGAAGCCCTTACCTTCATCTTAAAACGCGGGTTGTTAAAATTGTGGACCCTGAAATTGCCTTGAATGGTATCAACATTTCCTGTAAGGTACATGCTATCTACCTGAAAAATATCGTAGCTGGTTTTTTGAAAACTCTTGAACTGTCCGGTAAGGAAATGTAGCTTATATTTTAATCCCTGGCCCTTCAATGCAATTTGTCCGCTACTAAGTTTAAATTGGGTAGTAATATTGAGTTGACGCTGTTTTTTCGTGTTTCCATAAATTCGGGCAATGGTATTTATTACGCCTGTGACCCTGCTGAAACCAGTTAAACTTCTGTCAAGATTAAAAATGTTCTGGTCTGAATCAAATCGTATATTTTCTCCCTTTATGGAGATATCAATTTCTCCACTCTCTACATTAAAAAACCCTTGAGTTTCTACACGTTGTCTGTTTACCCTAACAGTTCCCTCTTTATAACTCAATAGCTTATCCTTTTTACTTATTGAGACATTTATGTTAGCATTTCCGTTCCGGATATATTTTACATTGCCCCGGAAAATATGCTGAATAAACAAGTTACTTTTAAGATTTAACAAGGCATCTTTTTTATTGAATTCCCCATTCAATTTCAAACTATGAATGGTTGTTGCTACCCTGAAATTATTAGGATGGTTAAAATACGTTAATCGTATGTTTTGAAGCGATAAATCCTGAAGGTTAACCTGATAATCACGTTCTGATTTTTCACCGGAGGATTTCCAGATATTGTAATTGGTCCTTCCGTCATCACCAATATACATGTTTAGCAAACCATTATTTAGCTGTAATTTGTTTATAGAATAATTTCCACGAATTGCCTCAAAAATATCAATCAGTACATACGCACTTTTTACAGAAAACAACGTATCATTCCCTTCAATGAAATCCGGGTTTTCTGCCCAAACATTTTTAAACTCAATAGCAATATAAGGTATCTTTTTAAATAATGATAGATTTATTTCATCGTGATGTACCGGCGTAATTAAGTGTTCATTCAATTGTTTTATCACCACATTGGTAATAACATCTTTATTTTTAATCAATAAATATGTACCAACAGAAAATAAAAGGATTATAATGATTAGAATAATAACAAATCCTTTCAGTATTTTTCTTTTGGTTTCTTTTCGCATATATGTTTTCCTGGTTTAGAGTAAAAAACTAAGGTCTTCCCCTTCAATTAATTCACTCATTTCTTTTTGCTTTCCAACTATTTTTATTTTTTTCTTCCCTTTCAATGATATTTTCCCGTTTTCTATTCGTAACAGGGTGCCTTCCGGTAAGGCAACAATATTTATGCCCGGATTTACTTCAATAAATTCCCGTAAACGCATTTCCCTGCTTTCACCGGCATAATCGTCAGGAACGTTTTCAATATAATGTGGGTTAATTTGAAAGGGTATGAGATCTAATGCTTCCGGATTTTTTGGCCAGATAATAGGCATATCGTTTGTTGTCCTGATTGAAGGGCAACACAAATTAGCCCCCGCACTCCATCCTATGTAAGGTGTCCCATTCAATACTTTTCGCCTTATTTTTGATAATAAATCATGCTTCTGCAAACTATGTAATAACATATACGTATTGCCCCCTCCTACAATAAATGCATCAGCATCTTCTACTGCTTTATTATAGTCATCAAAACGATGAATTGAGGTTGTTATAAATTCTCCCATTTTATCTAAACGGTCAGCCACCAGGTTTTCGTATTCATTAAAACCGACTGTGACGGCAGCAAATGGAAAAAACAAAATATTCTTTTTCTCATTGCCCAAAAATGAAATAATTTCATCCCTGGCATATGCCAAGTAATCTTCACCCCGGTTTGCCGAGTTACTTAAAAGTAATAATTTTATATTTTTCATATTTTAAATTAACTTAAGCGACCTACTTGTAATCATCTTTTTTATTATAGAGGCCAGGGTTTTGTGTTCAACCCAACTTTGCGTGTTTTATTTGCTAATAATCTATTTCTTAGAATGTTAAACCACCTACCTTATTTGATAGGATCATCCTGGTTTTCGAGATAGTGTTGATTAAAGCTTTACAAATTCGCCATCAGCTTTTTTAAGGATATTCGGGACATCCCCTTTTTTAAGAATAAAGGAAAGCGAAATATAATAAACCTGGGTATTCCACTGCCCATAATCAACAGTTTCCCCAAATACTTCTCCTTGAAAATCCTGATTTAAGAAATTATCAAGATAATAGGTAAACTTAAGGTTTATGCCTTTTGGAAACTGGATACCAAAAAACAACGACGGCATAAAAGTATTTACCCGGTTACTCATCCAGCTACTGTGTTTATCTTTATCGCTACCCGTTTTTCTTTTATGCTTGTAATGAAAAAACAGTTCATATTCACCTCCACCATATAGAAAAAAATGGTTATCAAACGAACCAAGTTTCATAGCCAATGGTACCCCCAAAGCATATGAGCGATAAATATCGGTAGTATCAGCATGTTTAACTTTAAAACCTATATTCCTTATATCCATACCCGTGTACATTCCAATGTTATCATTAAAATCAAAATGCCATTGTTTGCCATAGTGAAAAAACAAGGAAAACCTCAAACCTGTTTCCTGCGAAACCCCATTGACATCAACTTCAGAAAATCCGAAAATAATTTCTCCCGAATTAGCAGTATATGGCTCAATCGCAAATAAATTTGAGGAACAGCATAAAATAATTAACCCTAGTGTTATTTTTTTTATCATAATATGATGTTTTAAAGAAGATTTTAAAAATAATATAATTTTATCAGTGTTCAATATCTGCTTGAATAATCTTTTCGTATTCATCCATTAACATATAAAGTATTGGATGATTTGTTCTAAAAATAATGTTATCTATTTGCTTAACCGGTAATATTTTGGGAGAAGTCCCGGAGATAAATACTGCCTCATATAAATTAATTTGGGAAAAAGAAATGGGTCCTTCTTTAGTTTTAATGCCTTTTTCTTCACAAATCTTAAATACATATTTTCTGGTAATTCCTGGTAAAACAGTATGCACCGGAGCTGTGTAAATTACCTGATCTTTAACAAAAAAAATATTTGATTTACTTCCTTCGGTAACCTCGCCGTGATGATCAACCAGCAATACTTCATATATATCACTCTCTTTAAATATACTTTCCGTTTTTTTTCGCATCGTAAGATTTACTGCTTTAACGCCCGGTTCAGTACGTTCTAACCGTTCTGAAACAATCTTGATCCCATCTTTATGTTGTTGGGTATTTGGATAATAATGAGGTACAAAATAAACATACAGTTTTATACATTCATGCATATTAAACACCAATTTAATATTCCCTTCCCATAAGTCATTCTTTTTAACCAGCTCTTTTATAATGTGTTGGAAGTTATATTCCAAAAAAACTTCTTTGTTATGAACAGCAGCCAATGAATTTTCAAAACGTATCAAATGGTCATTTAAGAATAAAGGTTTTCCCCGGATAATCCGGAGAACCTCGTAAACAGATATTCCATTTTGTAAATACGATGGTTCAAATTTATTTACTGGTAAGAAATTACCACTACAGTAGTACCATTCCCCTTTTATTTCTTTATTCATTATTGTGCTACAAATTTAAATGTCATGGTGCCTTTTTGCCTTGCCGGGGCCGATAGATCTGCATTAAACCTCCATCTTTTTGCAGATGCAATTGCTTCTTCAATAAAACACGGATCGTTGTTTTGTGATGCGCTGTTTACAGAAACATTGACAATAATTCCTTTTACATCAACAGTAATATCTAATTTTACCACAGCGCTACCGATGCACTTATATACGGGAACATGTTTCTTTACCGGGTACCTGTATGGATCCAGGCTAAACGTTATATTTGTTTCGTTTTCTTTTACATCCGGATTTCTTTTTTTTACTTCTTTCCCGGTTTCATCAGACTTAATACTGTATTTCTGTTCCAGCTCCTTTAACTGGTCATCGCTCATATTATCAATATTGTAATCCTTTTTTAATTCTTCCAGGTATTCTTCAGTACTAATATTTTTTTCGAAATCAGCAGCGGTATTCAAAGCTTTATTACTTCTTGATGCCTCATTCATATCAGGAAATACTTCTTCCAGGGCAATTTTTTTTGGTTCAGGAACTTCAAAGGGCACATCTTTAAAATCAATCATGATCACTTCTTGAGCATCCTGCTTAATATGCTTTATTTTCACCCCTAAAAACAAAACAAGTAAAGCAAGGTGAAAAATAATGGTGCCAAGTAACCCATTACTATTATTTTTAATAAATTGTTTGATCAAAACCACCATATTTTAAGCGAAGATAACAAGCTATTTTGAAAGTTTACAGTGCAAT
>JBNLCS010000704.1:0-5829 GCA_050303935.1 Bacteroidales bacterium | reverse complement strand
TTGCGTATACTATGGGGCAAAACCGGCTTAGCCAAACAATAAGGTTTAAAAAAATATGTTATAATAATAACCGGAAAAGCCGCTATTGTTTAAAATAAGTAATTTAAAATAAATATAGAATATAATAATATTGTTATATTTGAAATATTAAAGGACTACGAACATGGAGCTTCACAACAAAATTATCATTGTTCCCTGGGATTTTACCATCATCGCAGAATACGCTTTGCAACATGCCGTAAAGTTTGCTAAAGTTCTCAAAACAAAGATCATACTTCTTCATATTGTAAAAAAAGAGGAAGAAATGCCTGCCATAAAAGACCAGCTTGAAAAAATTGCGAAGGAAAATTCCGCCAGTACTGATATTTTAACGGAAGCAATGATTTCAGTGGGGTCTATTTTCCATACAATATCAAACACTGCAAAAGATCTTGATGCAGAAATGGTCGTGATGGGTACACATGGTATTAAAGGAATGCAAAAATACCTGGGGAGTTGGGCTGTAAAAGTTATCTCAAATACATACGTGCCGTTTGTTGTAGTTCAGGAACCCCCAAAAGGTAAAATATTTAACGAAGTTGTATACCCGGTTAATTTCAAAAGGGAAAATAAAGAAATATTAAACTGGCTGATCCTGTATGCCAAATATTTCGAAATGAAAGTTAAAATTTTTGCAGCGAGGTACAGCGATAGAAAGCTGAAAAAGGGTGTAAGTTCCAATATTTTATTTGCCCAGAAAATACTCGATAAAAAAGGTATAAAACATGAACTGGAATGGGCAACAACAAAAGGTGATTTTCCCAGGTCGGTTATTGAATATGCAAAAAGGGTAAACCCGGACATAATTTTAGTAATGATATCCAGGGATATGACCATAGCAGATTTTCTGGTTGGGGCCAATGAACAATACATAATTGCCAACAGTGAAAAAATTCCGGTTATGTGCCTGAGCCCCCGTCCGGTTAAAAATGTAAGTGGGTTTATGGCTGGTGGAGGCTAATTCGTATCCATCGCCCCGGGTTTAATATTCCAAAAACAAAATCCAAACAGTTTCTTGATTTCACATTGCAATTTGGCATTGTTAGCATGTTGCATATGTTTTCTTATATGTGATTATGAATAATTCTATTAGTTGAAATGTAACCGTTTCATCGATTTTAGTTAAATTGCCGGCAACATTTAGCAATTTTGTTAAACAGCGTATGCTAAAATTAAACAGGAACAGTGAAGAACACAATGAACAGATTGGTTTTTGCCACCAATAACAAACACAAATTTGAAGAAATTAAAAACAAGGTTTCCAATAAAATTGAGCTACTTAGCCTGAATGACATTCGTTTTTTTGACGAAATTCCCGAGACCAAAGATAGCATTGAAGGAAATGCCCTTGAAAAAGCTTGGCATATTTATAATAAGTTTGGGATGGCCTGTTTTGCCGATGATACCGGTTTAGAAGTTGAAGCACTGAATGGTGCCCCGGGCGTATATTCTGCCCGGTATGCCGGTGAAAAAGCCACTTATCAGGATAATGTGAATAAACTACTGGCTGAATTAAAAGATAACGCAAATAGAAAAGCCCGTTTTGTAACCTGTATTGCCCTTATTGAGGAAGGTGTTGAAAAGGTTTTTATGGGTGAGGTTAGCGGTATTATTACAAACGAAGCAATTGGAGAGAATGGTTTCGGTTACGATCCGGTATTTCTGCCTGATGGCTACCAGGAAACGTTTGCCCAAATGTCAATGGAGATAAAAAACTCGATAAGTCATCGCGCACGTGCCACTGAAAAACTGGTTGGTTACTTAAATCAAAATTTCTGATTGTTACCACAATATCAACGATTTTATTTACGTTTTGAAATAACCAATTCACAATAAAATGAGGCAGTTTTTGTATTTGTTAGTTTCTGTTTTTAGCTTATCAGCGCTTCATGGCCAATTACCAACAGGACAATGGAGGGTGCATCTCCCATATCATAACGGGCAGCGGGTTGTTTCAACGCCAACCAAAGTTTATTGCCTTGCCGATAACAATCTGTTTTACTACAACAAACAAGATGAAAGCATAAACCACCTTAGCACCGTGCAAGGTTTGTCGGATATTGATGTTACATCAGTGGATTATGACCGTGTAAACGGCATTTTAGTTATTGGATATGAAAATGGAAATATTGACTTATTGGATGACAATGGTATTTATAACATTAGTGCTATTCAACGCAAGATTTTTCCGGGTTCAAAAAAAATAAACAACATATATATTGAAAATGGAATTGCCTACCTGGCAACAGATTTTGCAGTGGTTGTTATTAACCTTTTAAATAAAGAAATAAAAGACACTTATTTTATAGGTGAAAATGGCAGCCAGGTCAAAATAGTTGATATCACATTGGACGATAACTACATATATGCCCTTGTTGAAAATGGGATTATCAGGGCAGATAAAAATTCAGATTTCTTAATTGATTATAATGAATGGAATAAAATCTGGGAAAGAAAGTCGGATTCGGCTAATTATATCGATATAGAAAACTTTAACAATAAACTATATCTCCTCTTACGTTTTGAAGGCTACCGGAATGACTCAATTTACGTGCTAAATAATAACAGACCGGTTAAAATGGATTTGGGTTTTGATGCAGATTATTATTCATTAAAAACAAAGGGGGATGAACTTATTATTTCACGGACATGGTCGGCCATTGCAGTAAATAAGGACTTTGAGGTTTTACGGATATTGCCGCTCAGGGTGCCTAAAGATGGGGATATTGATGAAGATGGCACAGGTTGGGTTACCGGTCTGGGTGCAGGAATGGTGAAAATAAAAGGCAATAAACCGGATACAATAACGCCAAACGGACCTGTAAACAGGGGGGCCTGGACTTTTAATTATCACAATGGCACCATGTATGTTGCCGGGGGAAGGCCCAATTATTATTGGGAAAGACGGGGTATGCATTACTTCAGGGATGAAAGGTGGCATAGCATAAATGGCAATACCGATAAAGCGTTGCAGGATATCGGGAATATTTCAAAAATTATTGTTGACCCGTTAGACCCTGACCATATGTTTGGTGGTTCACATGGATATGGCTTGGTAGAATTCAGAAATAAAAAGGTGGTTAACGTATATGATGAATATAACAGCATACTGGAACCGGTTGAAGGGTATGAAGATGTTGAAGAACGTATATTTTTAAAAGTAGCAGGATTGGATTACGATAGCAAAGGGAATTTGTTTATCGCTTTAAGTGAAACAAAACAACCATTATATGTTTTAACCAATGAGGGGGAATTAATTCATATTGAAACCAAGTATAATGGATTTGGCAAAGGACACATTAACGATTTGCTTGTTTCTTCGTATGACCATGTGTGGGTGGTATTGAGAAACAATGGCGTTTTCGCGTTGAATATTAATGGGACACCGGACGATTTCTCCGATGACGAAGAAACTAAGTTTTCCATCGTCAACCAGGATGGAAATTCAACAAATGATGCTGTTTCGATTGCTGAAGACCTGGATAAGTACATTTGGATAGGCACAGGTTCCGGGCCTGTTTATTACACCAGTCATAAAAATTTGTTTGAAGTGAACACCCCTGTAGCGTATCAGGTCAAATTGAGCGATTTTGACGGGTTGCCGCAATATTTACTGGGTTCTGAGCGGATAAATAGTATTACAATTGATGGTGCCAATCAAAAATGGATGGGAACATTAAGTTCAGGTGCGTATTTATTTTCACCGGACGGTACAAAAGAAATACATCATTTTACAAAGGAAAACAGCCCGCTATTTACCAATAGCATTAGCGATATTGGCATAAACCATAAGAGCGGTGAAGTATTTTTTGGAACAGAAAAAGGGATTATATCATACAGGGCAGGGGCTACAAAGGGGATTTCAGGATTTGGCAACGTGTATGTGTTCCCTAATCCGGTACCTCCCGGTTTTGATGGGGATATTACGATTACCGGACTGGCACCCAATGTAAATGTTAAAATAACCGACATAAGCGGTAACCTAGTATATGAAACTACCGCGCTTGGAGGGACAGCTTTGTGGAACGGAAGGAATTTTGATGGGAAAAAACCGGCCACAGGTGTTTACCTGGTTTTTTGTACCAATGAAGATGGTAGCGAAACCTTTGTTACAAAAATGGTCTTCGTGAATTAACGGGCTATTGGGGTACCAATTTCATATCCACCCCGATTTAGGAAATCACTCATTTTGGTGAAGTATAAAACAAATGAGATGATTTATACCGCTACGCTTTTAATTTGCGAAAAAAAACTAGCGGTATATCTGGTTCTAAACAGCTTTTGTTTCACAAAATTGCCAAGAACCAGTATACTTTATCGAATCTGCAAGGAATACATTTTTTTATAATTGTTGCTTGCGGATTTTGGGTCTAAATAAAATATCATCCATTCTTTGGTAATTAAATTATTAATGATACCTTTGCAGCCGCTAAAAAAATGTAGGTTAGTGATTAATTAAAAATTTATTTATGCCAACAAAAATCAGACTAGCAAGACATGGTAAAAAGCGTTATCCTATTTACCATATTGTAGTAGCAGATAGCAGGGCGCCACGGGATGGTAAATACATTGAAAAATTGGGATTATTTAATCCTAATACGAATCCTGCTACAATCGATCTAAACTTTGATAGTGCTTTAGATTGGTTAATAAAAGGCGCTCAACCTACTGATACTGCGAGATCAATTTTATCCGGACAAGGTGTTTTATACAAAAAACATTTGCTGGGCGGAGTAAAAAAAGGGGCCCTCACCGAGGAACAAGCCGAAGCTAAATTTAATGAATGGCTGAAAGCAAAAGTATCACAAACGGATGCACAAAAGTCAGACCTGGCAAAAAAAGAAGAAAAAGAACGCAAAGACCGCCTGGCTGCTGAGGCTAAGGTAAACGAAGAGCGTGCTGCTGAAATTGCCAAGAAAAATTCTGAATTGGCCGCTGCATTAGAGGCTGAAAAAGCAGAAGAACAGGAAGAAGAAGTTTCTGCGGAAGAAACTGCAAGTGCAGATGTGGAAACACCAGCCGAAGAAGCCAAAACAGAGGAGATAAAAGAAGAAGCCCCCGCTGAGGAGGTAAAAGCTGAAGCTCCAGTGAAGGAAGAAGCTAAAAAAGAGGAACCCGTAGCGGAAGAAGCTGCACCTGAAGCAAAAGCTGAGGAAAAGAAAGAAGAAAAGCCTGCAGCTGAGGAGAAAAGTGAAGAAAAACCGGAAGAAGGTAAAGAAAAAGCTGCAGAATAATAAATAATTTGTTCTCTTAACCTATGATATTTAAAGAGAACTATATTTATGCAGGTAAAATTCTTAAAACCCATGGATACCAGGGAGAGCTGGTAGTGGTTTTAGAAGACTTTGCCAAGGAAACTTTTAAAAAGAAGGGACCCGTATTTGTCGAAATCGATGGAATATGTGTTCCTTTTTTTATTGAATACCTTGAAGAAAGTGGAAACCGCTTTATTTTAAAACTGGATGATATTAATACAGATTATGATGCTGAAGAATATCCGGGATTAAAATTATTCGTTGTTGACAAAAACAATAAAAGTAGTTCTAAACCATTTGGCATGAATGAGCTCATAGGTTTTCGCTTTGAAGATACTTGTTCCGGGTTGAAGGGGAAAGTTAAAGAAATTGTTGAGATACCTGGTAATCCGTTACTTAAAATTGAAACCGGTAAACAAGAATTTTTGGTACCGTTTAATAATAAATTGGTTATCAGGATGAATAGTAAAGAAAACCTTCTGGTAATGAAATTGCCAGAAGGCTTACTGGATTAAACTTTACACCGCACTATATT
>JBNLCS010000703.1:0-3337 GCA_050303935.1 Bacteroidales bacterium | reverse complement strand
AACGAATTGTAAATTAACCGGAGTGGATATTTCAGATGAAATGCTTCATATAGCACGTAATAAATTTGAAAAACGAATAACGAATGGTGATTTAATATTGATCAATCACAATTTTGAGAAAAACAGGTTAAACATCTGTTATGATATTGTTTTGCTTACTTTTTATACATTCAATTATATAATTGACAATGCCAGTGTTTTTCTTAAAAATATTTATAGTTCAATGAATAATGGTGCGCTTTTACTGATAGACCTTTTTTATCCCAATTCATTACTTGATACGACGATTGATGGAAAATGGACTCACAAAACCTATAAAACAGATGATGGTGTAATAAACATACAGGATTGCCGTAGGATGCAAAACAATATTGAGAACAGGCAACAAATTTTTAATATCAAGGGTACCAAAACCAAAATAGAATCTACAAGAAGGTACTATAGTCCGCTTGAAATTAAAAAAATACTTAGCTCAGTAGGTTATAACAATATTAAATTCGCTTATGGTTACGAGTACAATAGTTTTCAGGATACAATTCGTGAATCTAACCTGAGGGACAACTACATAGTGAAGGCAACTAAAAGAATTACAACATCTGTATAATTTATGAAGTAAAATCGCTACCATCATACTTTAACAGGATGTGTCATTAAACATCTTATAAAGTTGACAGCATAATAAGTAGAATGATAACTTTGATTTAAAATTTAAAATGGGAAAAACGAAGTATGTTCACGGGTATTCTGAAAAAGAATCATTACGATTAAACGACCAAGCTTCAACATTGGAAGAACTCCTTCATCATGATTCTATATTTACCAAAGGAAGTTTTGTGCTGGAAGCAGGATGTGGAGTAGGCGCACAAACAAAAATTATTGCAGCGAAAAACCCGGGTTCAGAATTTATTTCTATTGATTTGTCAGAAGAATCAATACTAGAAGCTCAGAAGATGATATCCTCCGTAGGTATTAAAAATGTTGAATTCAAACAGGCAGATATATTCAACTTGCCTTTTGAGAATGAAACGTTTGATAGTGTTATTGTATGTTTTGTCCTGGAACATCTTCATAATCCAAAACAAGCACT
This sequence comes from Bacteroidales bacterium, assembly GCA_050303935.1. Classification (GTDB taxonomy): domain Bacteria; phylum Bacteroidota; class Bacteroidia; order Bacteroidales; family JBNLCS01; genus JBNLCS01. The sequence continues at coordinate 2,250 of JBNLCS010000703.1, read as the reverse complement.
TAGTGAGCTAAAAAGGGTATTAAAAACCAGAGGTACTTTAATCGTAATTGAGGGAGACCACGGATCAACATTTTTTTATCCGGACAGTGAATATGCCCAACAGGCAATTAATTGTCAGATTGAATTACAAAAACAGAATGGTGGTAATTCAAATATTGGGAGAGAACTGTACCCTTTGCTTCAAGCTGTCAACCTTGCGGATATAAACGTGTCTCCTCGTATGGTATATGTGGATAACAGCAAGCCACATCTCGTGGAAGGATTTATAAAAAATACATTTACAGCCATGATTGAGGGAATAGGTGAAAATGCAATTCAAAAAGGCATAACTGATAAAGAAAGCTTTGATAGGGGGATAAAAGATTTATACAGAACAACAGAACCTGATGGCGTTTTTAGTTATACATTTTTTAAAGGTTTTGGTGTTAAAAAGTAATCCAATGATAATAGTACATTTTTTTTGATTTTACACTGTATCATTGATCCTTATCTTCACGTAAACACCTCATGAAAATATCCAATAGGGGAAATATTTAACTTCTTATTTCTTTCTTATAAATTCTTGTTTTATTCTCTCACAATATCAATAACCACTACACTATATGGCATCATTTCTAGTTTCATATTCTTTTTAAACGGTATTGTACCTTCTACAGGTTTTAATTTTTCAGGGTTTTTCAAAGATGGGGCATCATTAAGCCCGGCAACTATTGTGTATGTTTTAATTTTAGCTTTTTCAGAAACATCTGATCCCTGAAGCCTTATAAGTAATATGTTTTTGTTGTTTTCATAATTTACGGCTTTTATTACAATATGTTTCCCATCTTCACTACCGGTTGCTATGGCATCAACGGTTCCCGGTTTCCAGTCTTCCGGTTTCATTTGTGAAATATCATCAAAAAAAGAGTTGCTATTTTCAATAGTACGGAATGTGCCATGTGTAGCAGCTAAGTATTTTTCAGCGTAATGTTTACGAAACAGTTTTTCAACTTCATAACCTGAACCGGGAAACCAGGATACATGATCATGATAGATAAAAGCTGTCCATGTAGGGTCATCAGAATTGTTCCTCATAAGTAGAGCGGGACAGCTCATATTTAATTCAGGGCCCAATTGTTCGTACATAATCAGGCTGCCAGCAGTATGCAAACCTGCACGCCAGTCGTAAGTACGGCAAAGGTTCCATTCCAACACGGCGATTTTAATATCAGGATGTTTGGAAGACCTTACATAATCGCGCAGTTTAATTAAGTAATCCCGTATTCTTTGTACTCCGGTCTGAAAATTTTCATTCTCATATTCGTAATTATGGCAACCAAGAATATCAAAATTTTCTCCCGCTATCTCTATCATTTTCTGGCTCCAGATCATATCATTTGATCTTTTTTGTCCACATGCTACTATGCTGGCATTCGGCGCTATTTTTCTTAAACGGCTACCGTAAACATTCACAATCTCAGCATACTCTTCTGGCGTTAAACCATGGTTCATGGGTTCATTGTCAATCTGAAAATATTTAATATTATAAGGTTCGATATGTCCGTTAGCTGATCTCTTCTTACCCCATTCAGTATTTGGAGGATCAATGAGGTAATGTACCCAGTCCATGGCATATTGTACCTGATCAGGGTCGGTATTGGTTGCATTTAATACAATCAGGGGTTCAGTATCCAGTTGCCGGCATAATTCCATAAATTCGTGTGTTCCAAAACCATAATAATCAGAATAACCTCCCCATATTTCATTGGGATGGTATTTACGTGAAACATGGGGGCCAATACCATCTTTCCATTTGTAAATAGATGCAAATGACCCTCCCGGCCAGCGAATAAAAGGAGGGTTTAAAGCATGCAATGCCTGTACCAGGTCGGGACGTAACATACCATTGTCACGAATATCAGCACGCATCATTGATAGATAATCAAGTAAAACAGCCCCATTGCCTTTTGCTATAATTTCAATTGATGCTTGCGTATCCGTTTCCGGGCTTGTAAAAGTATATTCGACTTCTTGCCAGGTTGATCCAATAGTTTTAAATGGCAATTCTATAAGCTGTTTTCCTGTAGAATTTTTCACCCGGAATAATAGTTGTACCGAACCTTCTATAGGTTTGATCCAAACAGAACCATTGTAAAGGTATCCTTCTTCTATATAAATCCGTTGTTGCCGGATGCCAGTAGAATCTTTATCTACCCTTAATTGTACACTTTTTTTCCCATTCTTGAAATCTCCTTCTACAATACCCGTACT
>JBNLCS010000702.1:0-5101 GCA_050303935.1 Bacteroidales bacterium | reverse complement strand
TGGGTTCAACATGATAATCGTCTATATAATATTCTGCAATAGCCCTTGCTTCAGAAACCTGTGGCCATGAGACAGGAATGCCTAACCAAGGGTCAACGCTTCCCCATCTCCCGGGGCCTATTAAAAAGTAGCGTCGTTTTTTGTCTTTAAAATTTTCGTTAATAGTATCAACCTGCATCGCCAGGTCAGGATTTAGTTTTGGATCGTACCCTTCCTTTTTCACATATACAATATGTCTTATATCTTTATAATTACCATTACCCAATGTTGTGGTTGTGAAAAGGATTGCTTCATCATTTTCAGGTTCTTTAACCGAACATTGAGTGAACCTTTCAAAGAAATTTACGGGTCTTATCTGAAGCAGGTTAACAAGTATTTTTTCATTTTCGTGGTCATATTCCAGGGCAAACTCAATTTCAATATGGTTGTTCATCTCTTTTTTGCCCGTTTCCAATATCTTTGCTATAATTTCAGGTAGGGGAAAAGTTTCATGTTTTAAAATATTGGCAAATGTAATTAACCTTTTCCCATCCATAAAGACCGAGTCATATACCATTTCATTTTGAAGGTCTAACGTTGAGGCCACAAGTTTTAAACCCGGATTACTTTCAAGTTCTTTTATTCTAAGTTCCTTAATATTTGTAGAAGCATATTCCAGTGGTGTAAATTTCTTATTAATATGTGCCAGTGCAAAAAATTTCTTTTGCGTGTTTTTTATTATTTGTCCAAATGATGATAATTGTATTGCATTTTTTGGCCGTTGCGGACAAAAATGTAATGCCAGTCCCCCCTCAACAATATACCGGCCTAATCCAACGGCTATGCTGGCTGAACCATATTCCTGTTTTTCACCTTCAATGGGGTAAAAATTTAATGAACGGCCCACTCCTGAAATAATAGGGTAGAAATAATTGCCATTCCATGACCCACATACTTCCTGGAGTATCACACCCATTTTTTCTTCATCTATAAGGTTATAGGTAGCTTTTAGGTATGATTTGCTTGATTTGTAAAAAACAGATGCATAAACACTTTTAATGGCATTTAAAACATTATTCAATGAAGTGTCCAGGTTATTCTTATCAATTAATACCATGTAGGTAGCATAAACTCCGGCAAAGGATTGGTAATAAGAATCTTCCAACCTGCTGGAAGACCTCATGGCAATGGGCTTGTTGGAAGATTCAATAAATAAACGTACCCCTTCAACAATTTCTTTCGGGAGATCACCTTCTAAAAAACGTGATGTTATTTCATTGTCATTGTCGCAAAATGAGGCAAATGAAAACAGGTTATTTCGATCTATAAAAATATCGAAAGCTTCAGTACCAATTGCCAATGTACGAGGAATAGATATTACAGTATTATTAAAATGGGTGTTAAGGTTGTGTTTTTTCAAAATAGCATCCAGAAATGCCAGCCCCCGGGCTTTTCCTCCGATAGACCCCTTACCAAGTCTGGAGAATAAAGTGTATTCATCATATTGTTCTATGCTGAATTCAGCAATAATACCTCTTGATTTGGTGGCCCTGAACCGGGAAATAGCATTGTAATTGAAACGCCTGCAATGGTCGGTGCTTTCAAAATCACTTATATCAATACCTTTTAGTAAACGCGCTATTGGGAATAATGCACGGGCCTTTAACCATCTTGAGAAATGATCTTTTCTGGCATGAAAAATGAGTACATTATCAGGTACTTCCAACATTAAATTTTGCATTGATTTCAGATCATTGGCCCTGCCCACTTCTTCCAGCGTATCTGGTTTACGAAAGATAAACTCACCGAACCCGAAGTTTTCCAGCAATAAATTTTTTAACTCATCCACAACGGACTGAGACTGTTTGTGGATAAAGTAAGCACCCAATTTAATTGCTTCCTTTTTATTGTTTAAATCAGATGACTGGAATATAAGCGGGATGTTAACATCTTCTGATTTTATCAGTTTCCCAATTTCAAGTCCGCCATTTGTTTTCTCAGATCGATAATCTGAATTTTTTCTAAAGCTTATATCTGAGATAACACCTAACAAGTTTTGTTTATAATTTTTATAGATTAACAAAGCTTCTTCATAATTTGAGGCCATCAGGATCTTAGGTCTTCCCCTTTTCCTTAGCATGCTTTGGTGTTCGTTTAATGCTTCAGTTGTAAAGTCCCTCGATTGTTCCAGGATAAACTTATATAATTCGGGAAGGTACGTAGAAATATATCGTATCGAGTCTTCAATAAACATTATGCATTGCACCCCAATCTCATTAATATCAACTGGTGCATTCATTTTATCTTCAATGAGTTTGATAATGGCCAGCAATAGTTCAGAGTTTCCAAGCCAGCTAAAAATGTAGTCAACAGCTTCAAGGTTAGCTTTCTCAAGTCGTAATGAAATTTCTCTGGTGAAATGTGTTAGCAAAACAACAGGAATTTCGGGTGAGTTTTGTTTTAACTTTTTTGCCAGGTCAAAAACATCCGTTTCACCCTGGCCAAGCATTTCAATAATCAGGTCTATTTTTTCATTTCTAAGTATTTCGAATGCTTTTTCCGGCGTATTTGCATGAATAAAATTAGGGGGATATCGAAGGTTTAACGAAACATATTCATTAAAAATCTGTTCATCTACACGGCCGTCTTCTTCAAGCATAAATGCATCATAATTGCTACAAATAAGTAACACTTTACGTATCCTTTTCTGCATTAACAGATTAAAAGAAGTATCACTGAAATAATATTTATCGGGGTCGAAATTCAATATTTTATTGTTCCTGAATGAAGTGTTTAGGTTAAAAGTATAAAATAATATTTAACAATGGTGGTAATTTTCTATTTTTGCCGCGTAATTTTAAAGATATGCCAATAATAAGAACCTTAAGAGGAATAACGCCTCAATTTGGGAAAGAATGTTTTTTTGCAGAAAATGCTGTAGTAGTAGGAGATGTAACATGTGGTGATTATTGCAGTTTTTGGTACAACACAGTAGTAAGGGGGGATGTAAATTCTATTCGCCTGGGAAATAAAGTGAATGTACAGGATGGTGCGGTGTTGCATTGCTTGTATCAACGTTCTGTGATTGAGATTGGAGATAATGTATCGATAGGCCATAATGTAATAATACACGGTGCGAAAATTAAAAACAATGTATTAATAGGTATGGGTGCCATTGTAATGGATAATGCCGTAATAGGTGAAAATTCGATTATAGCAGCAGGGGCGGTGGTCCTGGCGGATACTATTGTTGAACCAAATAGTATATATGCCGGAATGCCGGCTAAGAGGCTAAAAGATATTGACCCGGAACAAAGTAATACCATGATTCACCGGATTGCTAATAATTATATTAAGTATGCAGGGTGGTATAAGGAGGGGGAGTAGGTTGGTGAACAGTGGAAAGTAAACGGTGAACAGGGTATAGTAAAAACCAAATAGTGAAATGTATTGGGTTGGTTATAATTCCTAATATTACCCCATCACTCCATTATCAAATCAGCACATCACCCCATCATTACATCAACCTATCTGCTATTAGCATATTAATCCATTATCAAATCAGCACATTACCAAATCTTCAAATTTCAATATGTTCGGCATTTATTTTCCCTTCAAAAAAAATTGAAGCCCGATTGTTAAATGTTTCTGCTGAATCAGTTGTATAAAATTCAATACCTGATTTTTTTGCACATTTCTGTTCAAGTTCAGGATGCCTTTTCAAATAATCCTCTAAACTTTTAGCTACAATTTCACCCTGGGACAAAACAGTTATTTTGTTGTCCAATTGGTTTCTTATCTTTTTGCTAAGAAGGGGATAATGTGTGCATGCTAATAGAATAGTGTCTATACTAACGTTTTGTTGCATTAGGTTATTAACGTATTTTCTAACAAAATAATCAGCACCGTTGTTTAGATGTTCATTATTTTCTATTAAGGGGACCCATAGCGGACATGCCAGTTGAAAAACTTCAATTTCGGGAAAAAAATGTTCTATTTCAATCACATATGAATTAGATTGTACGGTTCCTGAAGTGGCAAGTATACCGACTTTTTTAGAAGTTGTAAAGTTACCAATTAATTCTGTGGTTGGCCTGATTACTCCAAGTACTCTTTTTTCAGGGGCATGTACTGGCAGGTATTTTTGCTGGATATTTCTAAGTGCCTTAGCGGATGCAGTGTTGCATGCCAGGATAACCAATTGGCATCCCATTTCAAATAGCTTTTTAACACCTTCAAGTGTAAATTTATAAACTACTTCAAATGATCGGGTACCATAAGGTGTCCTTGCATTGTCCCCCAGGTAAATATATTGGTACTGAGGAAGTCTTTTCACAATTTCCTGGAGTACCGTGAGGCCGCCATAGCCTGAGTCAAATACGCCAATTGGGGCATCGTTTTTCATCTTTGTGTATAGTGTTTCATTCGTATAAAATATGTTAAGTGCTTCATTTTTAACCACCTCCTTTTATGGAGAGATTAAAATCCGTATCATACCCCTCTGTGGGAGTTTCATTAGCTAAATATAGCAAGGTTTCAATAGAAAATAAAAAAACCAGTCTTGCAAAAGACTGGTTTTAAAATTTGTTTAAAATATCTTTATTTAGATACACCTAATTTTTTTAGGACTTTATCCATAATATCCACTGCATTATCAGCCTGGAAAATTACTACAGAACCTTCACTTGTGTCAAAAATATATGTGTAACCATCTTCACGGCCAACTTCTTCTATAGCTTTGGTTGCTTTTTCAATGATCGGGGTTAACAATTTTTCTCTTAGTGCTTGCAGGTCTTTGTCAGCCATTTGACTGGTTGATTGGATACGGGTGTTTATTTCCTGCAATTCAGCTTCTTTTGTTTGTCTTTTTATAGCTGTCATGGTTTCAGCTTCTTGCATATATGCCTGATATTTTTGATTCAGCTCAACTTGCATTTCTTCAATTGTTTCCTGCCATTCAGCAGCAGCAGCTTGAATTTTGGATTGTGCACTATCGCTTTCAGGTAATTTATCAAACAATTCCTGGGTGTTGATATGAGCAAATTTTGTTTGTTGTGCCTGAAGTGTTAAGAATCCGGCAGCCAGAATAAGAACAATTGTTATAATCCCTTTTTTCATTGTT
>JBNLCS010000701.1:0-2095 GCA_050303935.1 Bacteroidales bacterium | reverse complement strand
CATAACTGTTCAACCCTTGAAAATTGTGTAGAGATATGATTACGGAAAACACTGTTAGTAATAAAATGAAAGAAGAAGTGACAATGAATAGCGATACCAGCGTGGAAAACAATAATGAAAGTGGTAAAAAAACCTATTCATTTGAAGAAGCGGTACATGCTTCAAAAATATATTTTAAAGGGGATGAGTTGGCAGCCACAGTTTGGGCAAATAAATATGCATTAAAAGATTCGTTTGGAAACCTATATGAACGTACCCCTGATGATATGCACAGAAGGATTGCCTCTGAACTCGCAAGAATAGAGAAGAAATATTCAAACCCGATGTCTGAAGATGAAATTTATAACTTATTGAAAGAATTTAAATATATTGTTCCTCAAGGAAGCCCGATGGCTGGTATAGGTAACCCGTTTCAAATCGCATCACTTTCAAATTGTTTTGTAATTGGTAATGACGGGCCTGCCGATTCATATGGTGCTATAATGAAAACGGATCAGGAACAGGTTCAGCTTATGAAAAGGCGAGGTGGTGTTGGCCATGATCTTTCACACATCAGGCCACATGGTTCCCCCGTTTTGAACAGTGCCCTTACATCTACAGGTGTAGTACCTTTTATGGAAAGGTATTCTAACTCTACCCGTGAAGTGGCACAAGATGGGCGTCGTGGAGCTTTAATGCTCAGTATTTCCATTAAACATCCGGATGCTGAAGATTTTATTGATGCTAAGTTGGAACAAGGTAAAGTAACTGGGGCGAATGTATCTGTTAAAATTGATCATGAATTCATGAAGGCGGTAGTTGAAAACAAACCCTATATTCAGCAGTATCCTATTAATTCACCAAACCCTAAATTTACTAAAGAAATTGATGCCCGTAAATTATGGTCAAAAATCATTCACAATGCATGGAAATCTGCGGAACCGGGGATTCTCTTCTGGGACACTATTACTACCGAATCGGTAGCCGATTGTTATGCCGATTTTGGATACCGTACCGTTTCAACCAATCCATGTGGAGAAATTCCTTTGTGCCCCTATGACAGTTGTCGCTTGTTAGCCATTAACCTTTATAGCTACGTTGAAAAACCGTTTACAAAAGAAGCAGTATTTAATTTTGATAAATTTAAAAAACATGTTCAATATGCCCAGCGTTTGATGGATGACATTATTGATATGGAATTGGAAAAAATTGATAAAATCCTGGAAAAGGTAAGTTCAGACCCGGAAGAAGTGGAGATTAAACGTGTAGAAAGAAAATTATGGGAAAACATTAGGATAAAGGCAGAAGAAGGCCGCCGTACAGGTGTTGGTATTACTGCTGAAGGAGATATGCTTGCTGCTCTTGGTTTACAATATGGAAGTGAAAACAGTATAGATTTTTCTACAGAAGTACATAAAACGCTGGCTGTTGAGGCATATAGGTCATCTGTAACCATGGCCAGGGAACGAGGTGCATTCCCTATTTATGATTCATTGCTTGAAAAAGAAAATCCAATGATTAACCGGATTAAAAATGAAGACGAGCAACTTTACCGGGACATGCAAAAATATGGCAGAAGGAATATTTCACTACTTACCATTGCACCTACTGGCACAACAAGCTTAATGACCCAAACTACCTCAGGCATTGAACCCGTATTTCTTCCTGTTTACAAACGTCGCAGAAAAGTAAACCCCAATGACGCTTCTGCCAACATAACCTTTGTTGACGAGGTAGGCGATTCATGGGAAGAGTATAATGTATTCCATCATAAATTCCTTACCTGGCTTGATGTAAATGGATATGACCCTGAGTCAGTAAAAACTATGAAAGATGAAGAAGTACAGGAACTAGTAAAGAAATCTCCATATTACAAAGCCACATCAAACGATGTTGACTGGGTAGCAAAAGTAAGGCTTCAAGGACAAGTTCAAAAGTGGGTTGACCACTCAATCAGTGTAACCATTAACCTTCCCAACAGCATTTCGGAGGAAATGGTAGGTAAGATATATGTAGCAGCCTGGGAAAGTGGATGTAAAGGAGTGACCGTTTATCGTGATGGTTCACGTTCGGGAGTATTGGTTGCCAATGATAAAAAAGAGGAAAAAGAAGAGAC
>JBNLCS010000700.1:0-4176 GCA_050303935.1 Bacteroidales bacterium | reverse complement strand
GTTGGTATTGATATGAACTGGAAAAACAGTTTTACCACAAGGTTTGAGCTGAAAAAATCAAGAAATATTAACCTTAGCCTGGCCAATAACCAAATTACTGAAATGGTGAGTGATGAATTTGTTTTAGGATTGGGCTATCGTTTTAAAGATGTTGAAGTGTTTATTAATCAACGCACATATAAAAGTGATGTTAATGTTCGTGGTGATATTTCCATCAGGGACAATATAAACAGGATCAGATCGCTGGGTGTTTCAGCCCGGGATGAAATTATAGATCAGCCTACAGCAGGACAAAAGGTGGTCTCAGTAAAATTTAATGCCGATTACGTATTGAATGATCGTTTTAATTTGCGTTTTTTCTTCGATCGTGTTGTAAATAATCCTTACGTTACAAGCACATTTACTACAGCTAACACGAATGTTGGATTTAGTATAACATTTACATTAACGCAATAGGAAGTAATTATAAATTAATGTATTTTTGGGCAACTGAATCCAAAAAATTATTATTATGAATTTACCAGATAGTTTAAAGTATACAAACGAGCACGAGTGGATAAAAGTTGATGGTGATGAAGCCATTGTTGGGATAACAGAATACGCTCAGGGTGAACTCGGTGATATTGTTTTTGTTGAAATTGAAACCCTGGATGAAGAATTAAACCAGGGAGATGTATTTGGGACCATTGAAGCCGTTAAAACAGTATCCGACTTATTTATGCCTGTAGATGGTACTATAATTGAAGTGAATGAAAAACTGGCAGATAGCCCTGAATTAGTAAATAAAGACCCTTATCAGGAGGGGTGGATGGTTAAAATTAAGATTACTTCAACTGACCAATTAAATGATTTGTTGGATAAGGAAGCTTATCAACAGTTGATAAATTCATAAAAAGATAAACCATTTTTATATAAATTCGCCTCAACATTTGAATTGTTGAGGTTTTCTTATTTTTGAAAGTAAATGAAGATACTGGTAACTGGTACTGCAGGTTTTATTGGATTTCATCTGGCAAAGAAATTACTTGACAGAGGTGATGAAGTTGTTGGTTTTGATAGTATTAATGACTACTACGATGTCAATTTGAAATATGCCAGATTGGAAAAGATGGGCATACGAAGGGAGAATATTGAGTATGGAAAATATTTGAAGAGTGAGAAGCTTACCGGCTATTCTTTTGTGAAAGGAAATTTGGAAGATCTGGAACTACTTGAAAAAATATTTAAAGAGGGGAAATTTAACCGGGTATGTAATTTAGCAGCACAGGCAGGAGTAAGGTATAGTTTGGAAAATCCACATGCTTATGTAAACGCTAATATAGTGGGTTTTGTAAATATTCTTGAATGTTGCAGGCACAATAATATAGAGCATCTTGCCTATGCCAGTAGTTCGAGTGTTTATGGTTTAAATGAAACCATGCCATTTTCAACGCATCATAATGTTGATCATCCTATCAGTTTGTATGCAGCCAGTAAAAAGAGTAATGAACTAATGGCCCATACTTACAGCCACTTATTTAGTTTACCTACAACTGGGCTTCGTTTCTTTACTGTATATGGCCCCTGGGGAAGGCCTGATATGGCATTGTTTTTATTTACGAAAGCGATTAAGGAAAACAAACCCATCAATATTTTCAATAATGGAAAAATGAAAAGGGATTTTACATATATTGACGATATTGTTGAAGGTGTAATACGGGTTATTGATAATGTCCCATCCTCCAATGAATCATGGACGGGGGCAACCCCAGACCCTTCATCTTCCAAAGCCCCATACAAGGTTTACAACATTGGGAATAATTCTCCGGTTCAACTTATGGAATTTATTAGGGCGATTGAAAATGCGTTAGGGGTTGAAGCAAAAAAGAATTTTATGCCCATGCAACAAGGCGATGTGCCTGCTACATGGGCAAATGTTGATGATTTAATTGAAGATCTGAATTATAGGCCTAATACTTCGGTAAAAGAAGGGGTACGTGAATTTATTAATTGGTATAATAGTTTTTATAAATAATTACAGAATGAACTTTAGGACTTTCATTTTATTATTTTCGGTATTTTTATTAATGCAAAATACAATTGGTCAGTCAATAGACCCAAATAATCTTAGAAATATAAAAGTTGACAAACTTACCGATGCACAAGTCGAAGCATTTGTAAAAAGTGCAGAGGAAAAAGGAATGACCCAGGAACAATTGGAAGCTCTTGCTTTAAGCAGGGGCATGCCTTCTACTGAAATTCAAAAATTAAAAATACGTATTGGAAAGTTACGTTCAGCAACAAAACAAAAGGACACGGTTAAAGGTGCACAGCGTGATTTTAATTTCGTTCCTAAAGAAGAAGATATTTTTCTGGACTTATATGGTAAGAATCTTGAAGACACCTCTAAGATAGAGCAACTGCAAAAAATATATGGGTATTCATTGTTCAATAATAGAAATTTAACGTTTGAACCTTCAATAAATATACCTACGCCAAAGAATTATGAAATTGGGCCTGGTGATGAGATAGTTATAAATGTATGGGGGGCATCACAACAAAATTATATACTTGAGGTTACTCCTGAAGGAAGAATAAATATTAGTGATTTAGGCCCGATATATGTGAACGGTTTAACAATTGAGAAGGCATCTGCCCGTATAAAAGACAGACTGGTAAATATATATTCCGGGATTGCCGGTGATAATCCGAACACGTATGTGCAGATTAGTTTGGGTAATTTAAGAAGCATTAAAGTTAATATTACCGGGGATGCATTGGTTCCGGGTACCTATACTTTACCATCATTGGCCACTGTTTTTAATGCATTATATTATGCCGGTGGCCCGGGTTTACAAGGTTCGTTCAGAAATATAAAATTGATACGGAATAATGAAGAAATAGGAACCATTGATTTATATCAGTTCTTAAAGAATGGTACATCGAGCAACAACATTGTATTGCAAGATCAGGATGTTATTTTCATACCAGCCTATAAAACCAGGGTTGAGCTGAAGGGTGAGGTGAAAAAAGAAGGCATCTACGAATTGAAAGAAAATGAATCGTTAAACGACTTGATCGGTTATGCTGGTGATTTTAGTGGAAATGCATATGTAAAGCAGATAAAAGTAATAAGAAATACAGATAAAGAAAGGTTAATAAGAGATATTGAAAAAGAAGAATGGGACACTTTTAGTTTTAAAAATGGAGATCAGGTAATTATTGAACCATTGATTGAACGCTTTGCCAATAGAGTAGAAGTTAAAGGAGCTGTTTACAGGCAAGGTATTTATGAACATGATGAAGGTTTAACTGTAAAGGGATTGATTGAAAAGGCAGAAGGTTTAAAAGAAGATGCGTTTATGCAACGGGCAGTTTTATACAGACTTAAAGCCAATAATAAAACTGAAATGATTTCACTTGACTTAAACCTTATTATGGAAGGGAAAGCTGAAGATGTTGTGTTACAGCGGGAAGACTTATTAACAGTTTTTTCAATTTTTGACCTTGAGGAAAAGTTTACACTCAACATAAACGGTGAAGTACAATTCCCGGGGGAGTATTCTTATTATGAAAACATAAAACTTGGTGATATAATTGCCATGTCCGGTGGGTTTAAGGAATCTGCATCACTGGCAAAAATTGATGTGGCAAGAAGAATAAAAAACAAAACAACCACGGAATCAGGAAATAGCATTGCCCAGGTGTTTACGTTTTCTGTTTCAGATGATTTGAAATTACAGGATTCTTCTTTTCAGTTTGTTTTAAAACCTTTTGATGTGGTGTTTGTAAGAAAATCTCCTGGATATGAGGAACAAAAATATGTAAAAATTAATGGAGAGGTCTCTTTCCCTGGTTCATACAGTTTAATGAAAAAAGACGAGCGTATATCAGATATAATTAATCGGGCAGGTGGCTTCACAAAAGAAGCGTACCCCAAAGGTGCGAAGCTTAGGAGAAGGGTAGATCCTGAGGATATTGAAAGAAAGAAAGCATTACAGGCTATAAAAAATGAGAGTATAGATTCTGTTGAAATTGATACAGAATATTCATCTGTGCAATCTATTGGCATTGATTTACAAAAAATCATGAAAAACTCCGGATCTGATTTTGATCTGTTTTTGCAGGATGGTGACGTATTAGAAATACCGAAACAATTACAAACCGTAGTGTTAAGCGGGGCTTTATTATATCCGG
>JBNLCS010000699.1:0-9436 GCA_050303935.1 Bacteroidales bacterium | reverse complement strand
TATTTTGTTGCCCGTACCCATGTAAGAAGATTGTCGCGCGCACCCGGTACAGAATTCCTTATAGAAAATTTCAAAGCCGTGTACGACAGCTTTATTGAAACGAAGAAAATATTTGAAAAAAAGATTGAAGCGCGTGCTGATACCAATGACGATATTGATTATTACGATACTATTTTAGATAACCAGGTTAAGACCAGTTCATTTGAAGCGAAATCGTACGATGTAAACAGTGGCACCACCCCTGTATATGACCTGTTGTTTCCCGGGGGTGGCTATAGCAGTATTACCCGCATGAACAAAATAGAAGAAGTTATTGAGGTGGAAGCGCTGGCAGGCCGCTTTGAAAACTTGGGGGAAACACATGCGTTGTATACAAATAGTGTTGACTTGCGCACTTTGTTGCCCGATAGTAAAACGGCTATTGAGAACTTTAAAATGGCTGAAGAAGCAGTTAAAAAAGCAGCAGCCGAATTGGAAGTGGCAAAATCGAACCTGCGGGAAAAATATTGGGACAATTATTTAAAAGCATGCGGCCGGTTTGGGGAAAATAAGGCGGAGAGTTTGTTTACAAATAGTTTTTGATTGATTAATTGATGTGCTGATGAGGTGATGAGGTGATTGGTTGATTGATGTGCCAATTTGAGGATTTGAGTGTGTGGTGATTTGAAAATGGGGTTGCCCGGCTACGGCACGCTGGATACGTTGGGAATTTCAGGTATTTTTTTCAATGAAACACCATATATTGATAGCTAAACGTACCCACGATGATTGAAAACGGTACAATTTTTAAGTAGTTAGTGTTTACCCGGGCGGGGGACATAAAATATCCGTCTAATGGTAATAACACCCGGCGAGGGAGGAAATTTTGTAAGGTGTTGGCCCCCCGCGCCACGGTTTTACCTTGCTTCACAAATATGGATAGTCCCCCGCCCTTTTTTTCCGGGTTTACCTAAAGCTTAAATGTGTTTCATCGGGTTAGGGAGGAAAAACAGGTTGGGGTTTGGGATTTGAGTAAGGAGCAAGAACTAAAACACAGGGAAAGACAGTATTATTCGCTGTACCCACGCTCAAACTCACATTGAAAACAATACTGCCGTTGGTAGGGCGATGAAAAACCAGTTTATTCGTGAGACTCAAATTTTATAAGCATAGCGCAATGAAATTTGTAAGTCGAACGAACTAAGCGAAGCGTTCTCATGAACAAAGTGAGTAATCCCGATAACGGAGCGTATCGGGATAAATGAGTTTAACACTCCGATGCTTGCATCGAAAATTAATAAATTCCTATATGGATACCTCGACAGCTTGCTGCGAGGTAGTTCATTTAAAAACTACCGGATGGTTATTAACAACAAATTAAAAAAGGAGGTGTACCGGAAAAAAGTTTAAGAAGAAATCCATCAAAAAAAGAACCCCTGAACTGCCCGGGGCAATATTCAAGGGTTCAAATAATTAAAAAATATTCACTTTAAAATTAAGAAATTATGAGCAAAAAATTCAAAAATTTATTTTTCAGGAATAAGTTGCCTTATCTGATTGTTCTTACATTAACTTTATTTATTACTTGTAATAAAGATGAACAATTGGTTCAGACAGAATTCAACTCTTCAAATGAAATACTGGATCAGATTGAAATTGCTGAAAAAAATGAAGCACTTACCTTAATAGCAAAATCCTTAGCAAAAGTTGTTGAATCTGAAAATGCCAGAAGAATTATTAAAACTGAAGCAATGAGAAAGGTTGATGGGGATTATGATGTTTTATACCGCTTTATAGCTAAACAACCATTAAAAAGGAACGCTCTAAAGAGTGATGATATTGAAAATCAAGATACTGATCTTAGCTGTATTGAGGAATTAATAGCTTCAAATTTAGAAAAAAACGATTCTCTCACTATAGAAAATTTGTCGGAATTGGTTAATAAATTTGATAATTTGGAGATATCAGTTCCACGAAAATGTAACAAATGGGATGCAACGGAATATATTCCTTTAGTAGCCATACGTCCAGTAGATTATGATGATCAGGCTACTACACATATTAAGGCTTATAATTCTAAAGGAGAAAAAGTATTATTAGACGCTAAAATCGAACCTGAATATCCGGTAATTGTAATTGGAGAATCCGAAAGAGTTGACAAAGAAGGTCGGTTGCGTGTTACCAAAGAAGGAATTGTTGTTCCCGAAGAAAAAAGAATTTCAATTGACGAAGTGATTAATTTGCATGAAGAAAATTCCGAATTAAAACTATCGAATTCTATGGAAAGTGAAAATCAATTCGTTATTATTGTTGATAACATTGAGGAAGAACGAAACAAAAACAAATCGCTTAAAAACCCTATAGAACAAAACAATGAAATCAAAAAAGAAAATGCACTAATGATGTCTGATGTTGTATCAAATTTAAAAAGCAGTGCAGAAAATCCGCCTCCAATTCCTCAAAATTTAAAAGTTGAACGAGGCGGGGCATTAACCCTTGATATTCATTGGGATGACGTGGAAGGTGAAACGGGTTATATATTATATCGTAAAAAAGGATCAACCGGGTTTTCACCAATCGCATATACAGGTCAGAATATTAATTGGTTCACTGATCAAAATATAAATGCCGGAGTTTTATATAAATATATGGTATGCTCAAAGAATTCAAAAGGAGCGAGTGCGGCTTCAGCCGTAGCTTATAACAAAGGATCGCAACGCACAACAGGGGGATCGGAGAAAATAAAAAAACTCTATGTATCAACTAACTTTTATAATAGTATAGAAGGCTGGCCGAGTGGAAATCTGGAGCTTGACATAAGAATTGTAGCTTCTAAAAATGGAGCCATCATAAAAAAGACCAATGCCTATTTTGATAATATTGATAAGGATCAACAAAAAGGGAATTGGTATTTTATAAATAATGAAGCACTTAAATGGGATTTAAGTTTATATGGTACAGTTCTTACGTATTTGTTTATAGAAGATGATGGAGGTGATGGCTTAGGTGATAGTTTTAATATGAATGTTTATTATGAAGATAAGTTGAAACCAAGTGAAACAAGCGAATTAAAAATAAAGTACAATGCAAAATATGATAAAAGAGATGAATTAATTGGTGAAGCAATCGTTTGTTGGTGGGAAAAGGTAAGTGATACATACTATGTAATAAATGGTTCTTTTGAGTTTGAAACGGGGCATTTTTTCGATGACGGCACATGGAATAATACACATAAGTGTCCGTATGTAGGAACGTGGGATGGAGCACATTGTTTCGTTGCAAGGCCTCCGGGTGGAAGTAACCCTTACATCTATTATCATAAATTCTATTATATTAGAAATGCAGGAGGCAATTGTATCAATGGATTTTGGAAAGAAGGCACAACGTTATGTGCCAAAGGAATCCCTACACAACTTTGTGAACAGGGAGAAACACATTGTGGTAATGGTGCATTTGTATACGATGGTGCATTTTACGTTCAACCTGGTTATTAAAAACAAATTTAATGGGATGTCCAAAATGTTGCTAATTTCTATACTTTGTGATAGTATTTTTCATTAAAAGAAATCTTTACTTGAAAACATTAAGATAAATGTAACTCTTGGACACCCTCTTTTTAACTATCATATTATGAGTAAATTAAAATTTATTTTACTAAAACTTGTCTTTTTTTGTCTGCTAATATCATGTATTGAGAAGAATAAAACAGATAAGAAATACATGATTGCGGCAATTATTGATAAAGACACTATTTTTTTAAATGAAATTGATTCAATTGTTTCATTTCAAATATATGATTTAAGACAAAGTATTTTGAAACGAATTATTTCTAGAAAAATAATTGAAAAAGAATCGAAAGAATTAAACGTATCAACGGAAAAATTAGTTGAAAATGAGATAAAAAGAAAAATAGTACCTGTTAGTGAAAAAGAGATAAAAGACTATATCGAAAATTGGACTAATCTCCAAACAAATGGAAAATTCAAAAATTCTGAAGAA
Organism: Bacteroidales bacterium; assembly: GCA_050303935.1. Lineage (GTDB taxonomy): Bacteria > Bacteroidota > Bacteroidia > Bacteroidales > JBNLCS01 > JBNLCS01. Next base: position 5,458 of record JBNLCS010000699.1, on the reverse strand, counting down.
TATGAAACTATTGAAAGAAATATAATCAATTCCAGAACTAAAATGCGACAAGAAGAATATATTGATTCATTATTAAAAAACAAGTATCCGGCTGTGTTTTTAATAGAACCACCAGTATCTCAGTTTATAAATTTATCTGAATTAACAAAATATCCAAAGGGAAATAAAAATTCAAAAATTGAACTTATGGTTATTTCTGATTATGAATGCCATGCATGCCAAAATATAAAGTCTCGTATAGATAAATTATATAATCGCTTTGAAGATAAAATAAAATTGTCATCTATTATTTATAATACAAATTCAAGTTCTTTAAACAAAGCTACTTTGGCTGCAGGTATGCAGGGTAAATTCTGGGAAATGTATAATATTTTGTTCAATAATAAAATTGACAATGAAAACGATTCCATTTGTTATTATGCTGCAAGTCAAATCGGATTAGATACGGATCAATTCATTCGTGATTTTAAAAGCACAGAAATTGATTTACAAAATAAAAAGAATATTGAAATTCTAAATAATTATGGTATTTATGTAGTACCAACATTTATTATTAATGGTAAAGTACTCCATGAAGATTTCTCATTGGAAAAAATTGAAGATTATATTAATGCAAAACTTAAAAACTGATCACATGAAAATATGGTTTAATTTATTATATGCAATTGTAATTCCTTTATACATTATTGGATGTACAAAAAAAATGCCTCCTTCAGTTGAGACATATAACGTAAAGTTTACAACACAAACTACAGCTATAGTAAAAGGGATCATTCTTAACGAAGGTTCTTATTCAGTAAAAGAAAGGGGTATCTGTTGGGATACGCTACCTGATGTGAAGATTAACAAATTTTCATATTCCAATTGCCCTCAAACTGATACATTTTTGTGCCCAATGTTAAATCTTGTACCAGGAAAGAAATACTATGTAAAGGCTTTTGCAAGAAACGAATTTGGTATTGATTATGGAACAGAATTGGAATTTTACACTATTCAAAAACAATCTTTTATAGATTTGAGGGATGGAAATGAGTATTTGACGGTAGAAATAGGCAATCAGGTATGGATGGCTCAAAACGTAAGGTATAATAGTGGAGAGGGAACCTTGGTTGAAAATAACAATCTTTTTTACAATTGGGAAACAGCGTGTTCTGCCTGTCCTGATGGCTGGCATTTGCCTTCTGATGATGAATGGAAATCACTTGAATTATTTTTAGGGATGCCCATTGATGAAATTGATAATTTAGAAGCCAGGGGAAGTATAGAAGCTGGTAAATTAAAAGAACCCGGAGTTATTAACTGGGAAAAATCCAGTGAAATGGTTACAAATGCAACAGGATTTACAGCCAAAGGATACGGGAATGTAGTTGATAAACAAGGGAAACATCAAGATATGAAATATAATACTATATTTTGGTCTTCTACCAAATATAACAATATTTCCAGTTATACTAGAATGCTCCGATATAACGATGAGAAAATTTACAGAAAAATCTTCAACGATTCGGCCAGGTTTTCAGTAAGGTGTTTGAAAGATTAAAATGAATTAAAACTTTTCAGGTTTTTTATTAATCCTATTGGAGTTTATCACAGTGGGTTATTTAGGATTTCATAGAAAGGGAACATGAATTTTCCAGATGGTTAAGAAAAAAATTAAAAAACTTATATATTTTATACCTCTAATCTTTGTTTTAGCATTTAACAACTTTTTTATTGATGTTAAAACTGGACATTTATTTCTCATTATCGTTTGTATCACTTTGATTCTTTTTGCCCTTGCCATCATCAGTAAGAAAAAGCAAATATTTATTTCTTTTACCTTGCTGGATATACTAATCATTACCTTCTATATTTATTTAGCAGTTTCTGCTTGTATTACTGGAAATAAGTCATTTTTATTTTTCTCAATTCCCTATATAATTATTGTATTAACGATTCTCAGGCAGAAATGGGATGCCTACTCAATAAATTATTGTTCTGTATTTGGTAGTTTATATATAGTATTTGTTACTTCAATATCAATAATTAAGCAATATCTATTTGGTAATTGGCTACAAAATGCTTTTACTATTTTTGGATTCGATAATATAAACCTTTTTGCCAATTTAATCGCAATATTATTCGGGATTACTTTATATGGTTTCTTAAACTGTCATAGAAAATCCATAAAAATTTTACATTTTGTAAGTATACTGGCCATCATATATTTACTTGGTATTTCCAAATCCCGGTCTTCTATAATTGCTACTTTTTTATCGGCTTGTTTTATGCTTGTTGTGCATAACAGATGTATGCTGGTCAAACTGTATAAAAGGCTCTATTTTAGGATAGGAAGTATTTTATTAATAGTTGGAATTTTAATGTTAACAATGGCATTAATTTTAAACTATAAAACTGATTCCACATCAGGAAGATGGTTTATTTTAAAAATCACTATGCAAACCATCAAGGAAAAACCACTTGTTGGCAATGGCATAGGTAATTTTAGCAGGGCCTATAATGACCTTCAATCCGATTATTTTAAATCCCGTCCCAATGATAAAAAAAATATCATGCTGGCTGCAAACCATCCGTATGGTTTCAATGAATTTTTACAAGTAACAAATGAAATAGGTTTAATTGGACTTGCCCAGCTTGCTTTTATTTTGTATTATATTGTTCGTGTGTATATTGCCGAATTGTTAACAAAAACAAAAAAGTATCCTAATATTCCATTTTTAGGATCAACGATAGCGATATTTGTTGTATCAGCCTTTTCGTATCCCTTGAGGGAACCATTAATTCTTTACATCATATTGGTTATCATATCTGTCCAATTGAGCCAGGTATATACAAAACAACTTGTCCATTTTACGTTCAGAAAAAAAAGCTTTTTCTCAATAGTGTTTATATCAATACTTATGATGTACGGTATTCATGTTTTTTCTCTATTTAATGACCAGTTAGCCTGGAAAAAAATTTCAATTCAGCCTTTTAATAGTAAAACACAGAAAAAATATTCGGACTTATACAAAAGGTTAAAGTATGACCCTTATTTCCTTTACAACTATGGGAGTGAACTTTCTTTATCTGGTTTTCATAAAGAAAGCATAAAAATACTTAACGAGGCAAAACAAAAAGTTAATGATTCAGATGTATATACATACCTTGGAAACAGTTACGAAGCCCTAGAAGATTTTGAGAAAGCCGAAAACAGTTTTTTAGAAGCCTATTACAGGATGCCTGTTAAATTTTACCCGTTATATAGGCTTATGCTGTTATATCAAAAAGCCAACAAAGATGATGAAGCCTTAAAAACAGCCCGTCAAATTATTTACAAAGAAGTTAAAATTCACAGCGATATTGTTGACCAAATAATAAACGAAGCTCAGGAATACATTATAAAGCATAAAGGAGTATTAAAATAATTCGTATAAACAATGAAATATTCAATCTATACAAGGAATAATTTAAGATTAACAACAATAATACTGGCCACAAACTTAATTTGCATAAATTTATTAGCCCAATATACCCAGCCGGGAAAACCAACCGGTACCTTTTTTAAAAACCACCAAGTTATTTTACTTGATACCTTCAAAGAAATTGACAATAAACAAGACACTGTAAAGAAAATGTTCAAAAATTATCTACCTGTTAAAGCAGTGGCGCTCAACTTGTCCCCTAAAAATTCAGGAACCTGGTTCGAACATGATAACCATAATATATGGAGGCTTCATCTTACATATCCCGATGCTTCAAAAATGAGTGTCTGCTTTTCCGATTATAACATTGTACCTGATGTTAAAATATTTATTTATAATAAAGAAAAAACGGACATACTCGGTGCATTAAGTTCCCTGAACAATAAAGGGTCAGGTTTACTACCCACCCGGTTTATCCGGGGCAACGAACTCTGTATTGAATTACAGGTGCCCATAACAAAAAAGAACTATGGGGATTTTGTTATCAGCAAAGTACTGGTGCAACAAAATGAATACGAGTTTAAAAGCCTTGAACGTGAACCATGCAGCAACGACATCACCTGTTATGATAACCCGCTTATACCAAAAATAAAAGATGGCGTTTGCCAGATCAGGACCCATAATGATATTAATTGCACCGGGGTTTTAATAAATACAACTTTACAGGATGCATCGCCATATGTCCTTACAGCCAACCATTGTATTACGGATCAGGAAGATGCAGATAATTCAATATTTACCTTTAACCTGGAGCATTTTGACTGTGATTGTCCTGATAGCAAGTACAGTAAGTCCATAGCAGGGGGAACACTGGTTGCTACCAACAAGAAATATGATTTTTCATTGGTTAAATTATCCTTACCTCTTGATTCCTCATATAATCCGGAATATATTGGATGGGACATAACCGGAAACAGTTTCTCCAATGTTATCTGTATTCACCATATGGATGGACTTGAGAAAAGCTTATCATATGAATTTGACAAGATAGAAAAGGTGACATTTCATGATGTAGTTGATTATTTCGCCAAAAATGCCCATTGGAAGATTTCTGAATGGGATATTGGAACCACGCTTGGGGGATCATCCGGCGCTCCGCTATTTTCTAGTGAGGGTGCCGTGATCGGGTTATTAAGTGGTGGCGAAGCCAATTGTTTTTTGCCTGTAAATGATTATTTTGCCGATATAAGCCTGGCCTGGGACAGTGACCCCGATTCCTCAAAACAACTGAAACACTGGCTCGATCCGTTGAAATCGGGCAATACGTACCAAGAACCTTACAGGCCGTTTGCACCAGTGGAAGATAATCCCCACCTGTGTAACCTGAATGGTATTGCCAATAAAACAATATACGAAAGTGGGATAATAGTATGTCCTACCCTTGTAAAAGACAACCTAATAATAAGGTATAATAATGAAATTCCTTTAAAAACAGGCATTGAAATATATAATGCTACAGGGCAACTTATTTGGCAAACAACCCGCTATTTACATACCGGGGAAAATATTTTAAATCTGGGGGATCTTCGGTCTGGTATATGTTTTGTAAAGTTGATAGAAATAAATTTAACACGTAAAATAATTATCAAACATTAATACATAAAAGATGAAAAAAACGTGTTCCGTCGTCCTGCTTTGTTTCTTACTACTATTTTTAGTGCAAAAAGTTCATTGCCAGCGTAAAAATGAAATTGGTATTGATTTCACCAATGAATTGGCGCCCGGGAATAATTTCAGGCCGGGAACCGGCATCACGTATGATTACTACTTATTAGACAATCATGCAATTGAACTTGGGGTATTTTATAGGACATTTGTCCATGGTTTTGAACTGTGGATTGAAAATGGATGGGTTTCTTTTGAAGTAAAAGAGAAACATTTATCATTCCCCTTGTTATATAAATTTTCATCAAAGGTTGTAAATGTTTATGCGGGGCCAACTTTTGAATTATTTATGGATTGGAAGCAAAAGTCATTTTCTTCTCCCGGTTTTC
>JBNLCS010000698.1:0-8447 GCA_050303935.1 Bacteroidales bacterium | reverse complement strand
ACTGTTCTCAAGTATCAGTATATTTTTGATGGCTCAAAAGTTTGACAATTTAGCATTAAAACCACAAATGGGGTGGAATAGTTGGAATACTTTTGGAACCGAAATAAGTGAACAAATGATAATGGAAATTGCAGATGCTATGGTTAGCACTGGTCTAAAAGATGCAGGTTATGAATATATATTGCTTGATGACGGATGGATGGCCATGGATAGGGATGCTAAAGGAAATTTGGTGGCACATCCGGAGAAATTTCCAAGTGGAATAAAACATCTTGCTGATTATGTGCATTCGAAGGGCTTGAAATTTGGGTTATACAATTGTGCCGGAACTAAAACTTGTGGAGGTTACCCGGGCAGCAGGGGACATGAATATCAGGATGCTTTAAAATATGCTGAGTGGGATGTAGATTATTTAAAATACGATTGGTGCTATACCGATAATTTAAATCCTCCTGAAGCTTATATAACCATGCGGGACGCCTTGTTTGCTGCTGGCCGGCCTGTTTTATTCAGTATCTGCGAATGGGGTAATTCAAATCCTTGGGAATGGGCTGGTGAAGTAGGACATAGTTGGAGAACTACCGGAGATATTTATGATTGTTTTAATTGTGAGTTTGATCATGGCACCTGGTCATCATGGGGTGTAAGTAAAATAATTGATATGCGGAATAATGATACGCTACGAAAATATGCAGGTCCCGGGCACTGGAACGATATGGATATGCTTGAAGTAGGTAATGGAGGTATGAGTTTTGATGAAGATCAGAGTCATTTTATGCTTTGGTCATTATTAAATTCGCCACTCATTCTGGGTAATGATATTAGAAAAATGAGCCAACAAACCATTGATATATTAACCAACAACGAAGTCATTGCTATTAACCAGGATGAACTTGGAATACAGGGATTTAAACACGCTACAATTGATAGTGTCGATGTATGGGTAAAACCCTTAAAAAACAATGAATGGGCCGTGTGTTTTTTGAACCGTTCAGCTACAGCCAAACAAATTGAATTTAATTGGGAGGGAACAACTTTTGAAGATCAAATTAACGCTATAAAAGCTGTTTTAACTAAGGACAATATATTCAAAATCAGGGATATCTACCAAAAAAAGAATATAGGGACAACAAAGAAACCTTTAAAAATTAATTTAAATAAATATCAATCGTTGACTGTAAGGTTAACGAAATAATGAACCATATTTAGTAATGTAAAAATGAACAAGCAAAGAAACCCCTTTTTGAAAGGATATATAGCACTAATGTTCCTAATCGTTTTAAATGTTTGTTATGCATTTGGCCAAACTGCTATGATTAATACGCAGGCAAGGCATACAAAAAGTTTAAATGGTGAATGGCAGGTAATTATTGATCCGGCAGGTGCCGGTGATTACAGGCAAGTTTGGCAGGAAAAAAAGCCACAAAATAAGACCGATTTTATTGAATATTCCTTTGAAGGTGGGCCAATGCTAAAAGTACCGGGGGACTTTAATTCCCAACGATGCGAACTAACTTATACCGAAGGGAATGTTTGGTACAAAAAGCAGTTCAATTATACCCTGAAATCCAACAAGCGATTGTTTCTGCATTTTGGAGCGGTGAATTATTTGGCTGATGTCTATTTAAACGGCGAAAAAATTGGCAGCCACGAAGGTGGTTTTACACCCTTTCAGTTTGAAATTACCAATAAAGTGAAAGAGGGTGAGAATACGGTTATCGTCAAGGCTAATAACAACCGTAAAGGAAATGGGTTGCCTGGCTACGGATACGACTGGTTCAATTACGGCGGCATTACACGCGATGTTGACTTGATCGAACCCCCCGGAACCTATATTGAAGATTATTTTCTTCAATTAAAAAAGGGAAGCCTGGATGCGGTTTTGGGATGGGTTCAACTGAGCGGGACAAAAACAGTGCAAAACCTGACAATACATATTCCTGAACTGAACATATCCTTTAAAACCAAATCGAATAAGGCAGGACTGGCAAAGGTTGATTTTGTAGCAGATTTTGAACTTTGGTCGCCTGAAAACCCGAAACGATACAAAGTAACCATAGAAAGCGAAACAGATATCGTGGAAGATAACATTGGGTTCCGCAGCATTGAAGTTAAGGGAAATGAGGTTTTACTAAATGGAAGCTCCATTTTTATTAAAGCAGTAAACATTCACGAAGAGAACCCTTCTAAAGGCACAAGAGCTTACTCCATTGAGGATGCCAAAATATTGCTGAGTGCTGCGAAAGAATTGGGCTGTAACCTGGTTCGACTGGCCCACTACCCACACGCTGAGAACATGGTGAACGTAGCCGAAGAAATGGGATTCATGGTATGGGACGAGATTCCGGTATATCAACACATCCAATTTGCAGATAGTCTTGTCCCACAAAAATTGGAAACCATGCTTAACGAGATGGTAAGAAGGGATAAAAACCGTTGTGGCGTAGTTATTTGGAGCCTTTCCAACGAAACCTATCCGGGAACACCCAACCGTAACGAAGCACTAATTGAGTTGACCAAAAAATGCAAGGCATTGGATTCTACCCGCTTGATAGTACATGTGATAAATACCCAGGGCTACAACAACAATACATTTAAGGTATGGGATCCGCTTTATATCTATTCCGATTTGATTGCCCTCAATGAATACATCGGGTGGTACATCCCCTGGCAGGGTAAGCCGTCGGAAACCAAATGGAATATTGAATTCCCCGACAAACCGGTTTTTATTTCTGAATTTGGTGGCGAGGCATTGTATGGAAGTAAAGGCCCAACTGACGAGGCGGCTTATTGGACAGAAGAATATCAGGCAAATATTTACAAAGATCAGATAGAAATGTTCAAAACTATACCCAATCTGTGTGGTGTTTGTCCCTGGTTGTTGTTCGATTACCGTTCGCTGGGCAGGATGAATCAGCTGTATCAAAACGGCTACAACCGTAAAGGATTAATATCCGAAAAAGGACAAAAGAAAAAAGCATGGTATATTATGAATGAATATTATAAAACAAAATGAAAATGTTAGTATTTAAGAAATTAGTCGTAGTATTGATTTGCGTAATTGCCACAATCGGTAGTCTTTCGGCGCAAATTCAGGTAATTGACGTTTGGAACGGAAAGGTTCCCGGGGCCATTCAAAGTGACGAATTTAAGCAGCATGTCGATACAACAAAAGGTTGGATTGATAAGCATTCCATTGTCAAACCGGACCTCTATTTTTATCCTGCACTTGCGGAAAAAGCCACAGGTACAGCAGTCATTATTTGCCCTGGAGGCGGTTATGCAGGACTGGCTATCCGGCATGAAGGATTACAGGTGGCCCAATGGTTCAACAGTTTTGGGGTAACCGCTTTTGTGCTGACATACCGTCAGCCAGACGATGCCATCATGGAAAACAAAACGATTGGCCCCATGCAAGACGGACAGAAAGCAATCCGGATTGTAAGGCGTCATGCAAAAGAATGGGGAATTGATCCAAATAAAATTGGAATTATGGGATTCTCTGCAGGGGGGCACCTGGCATCCACCCTTTCAACCCATTTCAATGAAAAGGTGTATGAACCCGAAGATTCGACCAGCGCCCGCCCCGATTTCTCTTTGCTTATTTATCCCGTGATCACTATGGACTCACCAATTACCCACATGGGATCTCGACAAAATTTATTGGGCAATGCACCCACCCAGGAATTAGTAAAACATTTCTCAAACGAATTGCAGGTAACCGGCAAAACACCACCGGCATTTATGGTACACTCCCTCGATGACGGCACTGTTCCGGTGCAAAACAGCATCAGATATGCACTGGCCACGCGGGAAAATAAAATTCCCTGCGAATTACACATTTACCAGCAAGGTGGGCACGGGTATGGCCTTTCTACAAGGGGAGGTACTCCATCCAAGTGGCCCGAAGCATGCCGCGAATGGCTTGAAACGAACGGGTTTTTAAATCAGTGAGACTGTGATTTCAGGAATGAAGTGAACTGAAATTACTAAGTCGAACTGATCCCGAGCTAAGTCGAGGGATCTCTAAGGGTAATATTCCCCGCTCCTTGGGGCGATAAATGAATAAAATTCCTTGTTGATACCCCGTCTGCTTGCAGCGGGGTAGTCCATTGATTTCAAGAAATAAAGTTTTGCTTATTACAACGAAACCCGGAATGCCTGGGAAGTGGAACCGGGAAGCTATGTCCTTTTGCTTGGGGGTTCATCACGCGACATAAAAGGCAAGGCGAAGGTGAAAGTCCATGTAAAGTAATATATAATTGGTTTTTGGACATTCCAAAAAGATTTTTTGTATATTGGTGCGATGGTTTTTTAATGCATTAAATTATTTTGCAGTGGACTATATAATGAATATCCCGAAATCTTAAAAATAATAATTGAAAAAAGGCGTTGAAAACAGATAACTTTATAGCTAGTAATGAGTAGATTATCATTGTGATAGATATTAAATTCTAAAGATAAAGAAATTGTCACATATGCTAAAAATAAAAAAAGTAGTATAGAAATTAACAAACAAAAATTTAACATATAACCAAATTAAAATATTGAAATGAGCAAAAAAGTTTCTTTAACAATCATTTTTATGATGGCGCTGGCAATAGATTATGTTGGTGCACAAAAAATAGTCCAACAACGTCCGATAATTCAGACAAAATACACTGCTGATCCCGCGCCATTGGTGTATAACGATACGGTATTCCTCTATACCAGTCACGATGAAGATGATGCAATGGGCTTTAAAATGTTCGATTGGTTGTTGTATACTTCAACCGATATGGTAAACTGGACTGGGCACGGCGCAGTGGCATCACTGGATAATTTCGATTGGGTCCCTTATGACAATGGTGCCTGGGCGGTACAATGCATTGAGCGCAACGGAAAATTTTATCTCTATTGCCCCATGCCCGGTGGAGTTGGCATTGGTGTTTTAGTGGCCGATAGTCCGTATGGGCCTTTTAAGGACCCTATTGGCAAACCTCTTGTTAAAAACAGCAATCACGACATTGACCCTACCATATTGATTGATGATGACGGTCAGGCATACATGTATTGGGGAAACCCCAAGGTATATTATGTGAAACTGAATGAAGATATGGTTTCTTATTCAGGTGGAATTATCCAGGAACCCACAACGCCCAAAAATTACCAGGAAGGGCCCTGGGTTTGGAAACGTAACGGGCATTATTATATGGCCTATGCCTCCACTTGTTGCCCGGAAGGAATTGGATACGCGATGAGTAATTCCCCAACAGGTCCCTGGGAATATAAAGGCATGATTGTCGATGCCTCAGAACTTACCCGTGGGAACCATCCGGGAATTATTGAATACAAAGGAAAATCGTATTGTTTTGGCCATAGTTATGATTTACTGAAAAAAACAACACCAAAATTCTATGAACGCCGCTCGGTTGATATGGATGAAATGGTATACAATCCCGATGGTACCATCAAAAACCGGCAATACTGGTCGGTGGAAGGTCCTGAACAGGTTGGGGCAGTGAACCCTTTCAACCGTGTTGAAGCAGAAACAATGGCGTGGAGCGAAGGGGTCAAAACCAGGTTTGAAACTGAATGGGAAGGTGATTTCGATTGGGCCCGGGGAAAAAGAATCGCAGATCGTTTTTTTGTTACTGCCATAAATCATGGTGATTATATAAAAGTTAGTGGCGTTGATTTTTCTGATGGCGCCAAATCGGTTGAAGTGAATGTTTCCCCTATTTACGGAGGCAAGATTGAAATTCGGGCAGATAAAATTGACGGGCCGGTCATCGCAACGGTGGACATAAATACCACACGTAAGGAAGGTATCTGGAGTACATTTACTGCACCGGTAAACAACATCAAAGGAGTTCATGATGTATATTTTGTGTTTAAGGGAGAAAAAGACTTGTTTTATTTTGATTGGTGGCAGTTTATCGATTAACAGCATTAGAAAAATAAAAAATTGCTATATATGGAGACTATTCCACGATTAGAAATAACAGCTTAATTAAAAAAACAAACGATGAAACAAGCATGATTAAAATAATTATTAAACACACACGAGATAATGATTATTTTACATCATGCGGTTCTATCTGCCTGCCGTACAAAGTGCTTTGGCAGGTGGGTCTGACAAAAATAATAAATTATAAACAGATGAAAAAGTATTTCATAGCGCAAAGCCTGTTTGTATTGATATTATTATTCAATACAGGTTCAGGATATGCCCAGAATAATAATCCGGTAAAAATCACCATTGGTCCCGGTCAGGCCGGACCACAGATTAACCGGCACATTTTCGGGCACTTTGCCGAACATCTGGGCTTTGGGATTTACGGAGGTATATGGGTTGGGCCTGATTCAGAAATACCAAATACACGAGGAATCCGAAATGATGTGGTGGAAGCTTTAAAAGAAATTAAAGTACCCAATGTAAGATGGCCGGGTGGTTGCTTTGCCGATAAGTATCATTGGCGTGATGGCATTGGTGACCCGGAAGAACGAAATTCCAGAATAAACGTCAGCTGGGGAGGTGCTCCCGAACCCAATACTTTTGGGACGCATGAGTTCTTTGATTTCATAGACATGATTGGTTCTGAAGCCTTTATTTCAGCCAATGTTGGATCCGGGACCGTACAAGAATCTGCTGATTGGCTGGAATATCTGACAGCCACCGGTTCAACGCTTGCAGAAGAACGGGCTAACAACGGACATCCTGAACCGTATCAAGTTGAGTTTTGGGGAATTGGCAATGAAGTATGGGGTTGTGGGGGGCCTTTTACCCCGCAAGAGTATATTACAGAACTAAAAAAATTTGCAACCTTTACCACTAACTACAATACAGATGTGAATACACAATTTGTAGCTGTTGGGCCCGATTCGTTTGATGGGTTCAGTTTTGGCTACACAGAAGCCATCATGAAAGCCTGGGCAAACAAAACCTGGACCTGGAATATCCAGGGCCTCTCATTACATAATTATACCCGGGGTGGTTGGCCGCCAATTATACCTGCCACAGATTTTGATGAAGCACAGTACGCTACAGTAATTCAGGAAACACTCGAAATGGATCAGTTTATTGCTGAAAACAGGGCAATCATGGATAAGTATGACCCTGATACAGAAGTGTCTATCCTGGTAGATGAATGGGGGACCTGGTATGAGCCAACCGAAGGGACCGACCCGGGCTTTCTGCAACAGCAAAACTCTCAACGCGATGCCATTATTGCAGCTTTGAATTTCAACATCTTCGTCCGTCATGCCGAGCGGGTACACGGTGCAAACATTGCCCAAATGATCAATGTATTACAGGCAATAATCCATACCGAGGGAGAAAAGATGGTGCTGACCCCCACTTATCACGCCTTCAGAATGTATGTGCCTTTTCAGGATGCAACCCGTTTGGCTATTGACTTTGATGCGGGTAAATATCAGATTGGTGATATTGAACTTCCGCGTGTAGATGCCATTGCAGCAAAAGGAAAAGATGGTAAAATTCACATAGCCATTACCAATATTGACCCCAAAAACACCGCATCGTTGGAATTACAGATGGATGGCTATTCCATTAAAAATGTAAAAGGAGAAACGCTTTATGCACCGGAAATTGATGCCATCAATACTTTTAACAATCCGGATAACGTAACGCCCGAAACGATCGGTACAAAAGTGTCTCGAAATAAGATATCTATTACAGTACAGCCTCAGTCGCTGACAGTAATTGAAATTAACTCAAAATAATAAACATGAATATCTACAAATTGTTTCTCACCGTCTTTAGCCTGGCTTTATCCATTTCAGGCATTGCTCAAAACCCCATTGTACAAACATATTATACCGCCGACCCTGCACCTATGGTTTATAACGGCAAGGTTTACGTTTATACTTCGCACGATGAGGATGAAACGGTCAATAATTTCTTTACAATGTACGACTGGCGGTGCTACTCATCCGATGATATGGTCAACTGGACTGATCATGGTGCAGTAGCGTCTCTGAAAAACTTTAAATGGATGGACAAAACAAACGGGGCATGGGCACCGCAAGCCATTGAACGAAACGGCAAATTTTACTTATATGTGCCCATTCATGGTGAAGGAATTTCTGTATTGGTAAGCAATTCACCTACAGGCCCGTTTCAGGATCCTCTGGGCCACAGATTAATTGTGGATAGTGATAATGTCTGGACCGATATCGACCCTACTGTTTTTATTGATGACGATGGTCAGGCTTATTTGTACTGGGGAAATCCCTCACTATTTTATGTAAAACTCAACGAGGACATGATTTCATATGATCTTAGCATTGGTAAAAAAGGGATTGTTCCTGTAAAAATGGATGCAGGTTCATTTGGAGGAGGTGCTGCAACAGATGGAAGGCACCGTTCAAATTACACGGAAGGGCCATGGATCTATAAACGAAATGACTTGTACTACTTGATTTATGCCGCCAGGGGTATTCCG
>JBNLCS010000697.1:0-3902 GCA_050303935.1 Bacteroidales bacterium | reverse complement strand
TGTCATCAAATTCAAGTTGTATATCACTATCTGATTTTGGTAATATATTTTTCAACAAGGATGCTGGTTTTTTGGGCAAGATAAATGAAGAACTTATGTCCGATGTAATATCGGTTCGCTGATATTTCACTAATTTGTGAGCATCGGAAGCTACAAAGGTTAAACTATCCGGGGCAAATTCAAGAAAGATACCATTCATAACCGGTCTTAGTTCATCTTCAGCTGTAGCAAATATTGTTTTGGTAATACCGCTTAACATCATTTCGGTAGCAATACGAACAGATGATTTTGACTCTTCCTTAAGGGTTGGTAGTTGAGGAAAGTCAGATCCGTTTTGCCCTACAATGCTAAACTGGCCATTTTCCGAATGTATTACAATTTTTAATGTTTCCGTATCCACTTCAAAGGTTAGGGGCTGTTCGGGAAATTCTTTCAGTATTTCGGTTAAAATACGTGCCGGAATTGCTACAGTACCGCCCTCTGAAGCATTTTCAATATTCATCCTGCTGCTCAACGTGGTTTCAAGGTCCGAAGCAGTAATTGTCAATTCATTTCCTTCCAGATTAAACAAAAAATTATCAAGTATTGGCAGGGTATTTTTTGTATTAATTACCCTGTTAACAGCCGATAAATGCCCCAATAGCTCAGAACTTGATACTACAAATTTCATATTTATTTATTATTTTACTGAATTTTAACTATTTACAAATAATTGCTTTTGAAAAGTAAGCTGCACAATATTACGAAAAAAAAACCACCATTCACAATGGTTATTTTTTATTTTTTTAACACAGTATTCACTATGAACTGACAATTTTTCATGTTAATATTTAAAATATTGTAATTCCTTTAACAGGAGGTCAATCTGAACATACTTAATCACATAATACTGATTTTCAGACACTTTTTGCACAACAGCAAGATTATAATCATACTTCGGGTCACTTCCATTATTATTTTGCAATATCCTATAAAACCCCAATTCTGAAAACCGACCATCTTGACTGATAATCTTCATATATGCAAACTTCTCAAGGTTAGTTTCCTGAATATTACCATTCTTTTCAAAATCAACATTTCTGAAATACGTAAAATATCGTTCAATACTTTCCGGGCTGCAATACAATTTTTCTTCTTTCAGGTTATATAAGTTAAAGGTGTTATTACTGTCCTTTTCAACAATAAAGCTTTGTTTACTATTGTTTGTATACTCCAGCACCACCCTGTAAATATTGCCCGGTTTGTAATGGATCAAGGTCCTATCGTTCCAATCCGTGTAATTTGTAGTAAAAAACGATTTTAATCTACCCCTTTCTCCCGGTATTTTTACCAAAAAAAGCTCATTTCTTTCCAAATCAAATATGAAAGAATTAATATTGTTCAGTTGATAGTTTTCGTAAAATATGTAATTTCTAACTAGCTGATCGTTACAAAATATTTCAACAAGGGTCCCATATTTTTTGATGCTATCGGCATATTTTTTAACTGCATCCCCTTTAATAGGCGATTGTATTTCAATTCTTTTAATCACTTTTAAAAAATCCTTTATTCTTGAACTTTTAACTTTCAGGTTTTTATTAATTACCCATGCCCCATTCTTGTGAAATTTCAATGTATCATATTGATCATATAATTTAAACGATTGAACACATGAAGTATCTGCTACCGAAAAGTAATCAGGTTCAATAGCCTTGTTTTTTCTGTTTTTTAGAAAAACAATGAGTAAGGATATCAAAATAACCAAGGCCAGGTATAAAAAGCTTCTATTTTTCATAAACGTTACCCTTAAACTTATTGGTTCAGTAAATTGCCAGTTCTTTAGTTTTTAACTGTATTTGCGGCGTCTGATAAAGTTAGTAATCGTTCCAAAGACCAATACAAGTATAACCGGAAGCAATACATTCATAACTATCCAGAAATTTTTCTCTTCTTTAATTTTTTGTTTATTTAGTAAACGTAATTTATACTCCCTGCTTCTCAGGTTAATCAGTCCGTCTTCATCAGTAAGATAATTAACAGCATTCAAAATAAACTCCTTATTACCAAAGGTATGATTAGTATTTCTATCGAAACCAAGCTTATAGATCATATTTCCCCGGGTACTGTATTTCACATCGTTTCTAATAATATCACCATCAGCCACTACCAGTATTCCTGTTTGTTCACCGTTTGATTTAAAATTTTCCGGATTTTGCCCCAAAATAGGTTCCAGCATGCGATTGTTAAAAGCCGATTCAAACTGCCCTTCCACCAGAACAGCAATAGGTTTTGCCCCTCTGTTAAACTGGTTTGCCAATGGCTTTAATTCAATTTCTGCCAATGAAATACGGGCAGGAACATTTAAAATATCACTTTGAGGGGAAGTCCAAAGTAGTTGTTTCTTTCTTAGCTTTCCATTGCCTTCAATTGTATCAATGTAGCTAACATATTCCGTTTTTATCATATTCAGGTTCCTGGTTATAGGATGCTCAGGCATACCACTAATTAAAGGGTAATAATACCATGGTACAGGTGAAAATTTTGCAGGGCTTCCTGCAGGTGAGGTATTTACCTTTATAAAGTTCGACTGCAAATCTTTAACCAACACAGGATTTATCCGTACCCCATAATTAAATAACAGGTCATTAAGATTCAAATCGTCTATAAGTGCCAATGTTGAACCATATACCAGGGAATCGACATTTACATTAACGGCATCAATAAACCAAAGTATTTTCCCTCCGTTCATCAGGTATTGGTCAAGTACGAATTTATCCTTCTCGTCAAAAGGTTCTGTAGGTTTCGCTATTACTACAGCTTTGTAATTATCGAGGATACCTGCACGCCCGCGTATTGCGCCCCTGTCAACCTGGTAAAAATTTGCCAGCCCCCTGGTGATATCGCCAACTTCAAATTCATTCAGTTCCCCGTGCCCTTCAAGAAATACTATTTTTTCAACTTTTTGTGAAGTAATATTCTTTATAATACTGATAAATGAATACTCAAGCCCCTGAACGGAATTGTTAAGGTTAACTTCTGCAGGTAAACCCGGATTATTTGACAATAAATTAATTGATGTTTCCACATTCTTATAACTAATAATAGCCCCCGGGAAAATATTTTTTTGTGTAAGGCCATCTTCACCTTTAATACGTATATTGGTTGGTTGGACCCCTTTATCATACAATTCCCTGAACAAGGCTTCGCGTTCTTCAACATCAGTAATATCGTACGGATTGATAAAATTATATTCCAGAAAATCAGTATGTACCCTGAATTCTTCAAGCAACTCCTCTACTGAATTTTTCAATTTTGTGAACCCAATTGGAAGATCTCCCTGAAGATATATTTTTATATATACAACATCCCCTAGTTGGTTAAGGTATTTTTTAGTAGGTTCTGCTAAAGTAAACCTTTTATCTGAAGTGAGGTCAAACCTGAAAAATAATTGCTGGGCCGCGTAATTCAAAATAACCAAGGATGCAATAAAAATAATTGAACCTGTTTTTAATACATTTTTTATGGAAAATAGATAACGGGAAGTTTTTGACCGTAAATTAGCACGGGTTAACACAAGAAAAAGTACTACAACGCTCACAAAGTAAATAATATCACGACTGTCAACCACTCCACGGCTAATTGAGTTGTAATGTTCGTTAATTCCAAGATTCAACAACAATGTGTTAAAAGAAGAGGTTTCAAAAATAGTTGCCAGGTAATCAAACCCTGTAAAAATAAGAAAAGACATGAGTACCCCGAGAAGGAAAGAAATTACCTGGTTGTCGGTAAGTGAAGATGCAAACAGTCCGATAGAAGCATATACCGTTGCAAGGAAGAACAAGCCAATATAAGAACCCCACGTAGCCCCAATATCAATATTGCCTGGTGGGTTTCCTAATTTTGTAACACTAATAAAAAATATA
>JBNLCS010000696.1:0-9691 GCA_050303935.1 Bacteroidales bacterium | reverse complement strand
TTTTGGAAGCGGCTGCAAAATAACTCTTTTGTTTCCTTTTTTATATAAAACAAAATTTGAATACGTAAAACAATCAATATTTGTTGGAAGTACGCCTAATTCATTTAGCTCTTCATTTGTTAAACAGTTGTCCTTTCTAAGTTTCTCAGCATTTTTGGTATATGTATTCATAGCCTTTAAGTTTTTAGAAGTTTCTATTGAATAATTTGTGTATTTATTTCTGAGTGTAAATCTAATATATCCGGCCCTTTTAAACCAAATGATACATAGTGAGATATATTACTTTACCCAGATGATTGTAATTATCATTATGAGGTGACAGTTATTACTGAATATAGATGATCTATATCACCAAAAAAAATATTAACAAAATTATGTAGTCGATATAGCTTTGGAAATTAGATACTTAAAAAATGTTTCAAAAATTGTAGTTTTTTTTATAACAATCATATTTTAAAATAAAAAAACCAACTATTTGATTGTTAATTTCGCAATATTTTCCACATGATGGGTATGGGGAAACATATCAACCGGTTGTATTTTTTCGAGGCTATAGCTTTTATTTAGCATTGAAATGTCTCTGGCTTGTGTTGCTGGGTTACAACTGATATAAATTATTTTTGAACAGTTTATTGTAAGCAACATATCAATAACCGCCGGGCTTAATCCTGCCCTGGGGGGGTCAACCATTATAATATCCGGTTTCCCGAATTTTAAAATGAATGGTTCGTTAAGAATATCTTTTACATCCCCGGCGTAAAAATCAATATTTTCAATTTTGTTCATTTTAGCATTCTGCCATGCATCATCAATTGCTTCAGGGATTAATTCTATACCAACAATATTTTTGCAATAGCGCGCCAAATAATTGGTAATGGTTCCAATACCACAATATAAATCATATATTGTTTCATTTTGTTGGGCCCCGGCCATATCTGCGGCAACTTTATACAACTTTTCGGTTTGCTCTGAGTTGGTTTGGAAAAATGATTTTGGCCCTATTTTGAATTTTAAATTATCGATCTCTTCAATAATATAGTCCCTGCCACTAAATACCTCGATACGCTGGTCAAACAATGTCTCATTTTTCTTTTTGTTTATAACATATAACAGGGAAGTAATTTGTGGGAATTTATTTTGGATATATTGTAGCAATTCTTCTCTTTTTTCTTTGTCTTCATAGAATAATGAGAGTATTACCATAATCTCTCCGGTTTTTGTAGTCCTGATAATAAGGTTTCTTAAAAACCCTTCTTGATTAATGATATTAAAAAAAGAGTAATTGTTTTTTACTGCAAATTCTTTTATTGCCAACCTGATTGAATTTGAAGGTTCCTGCTGTAAATAACATGTTTCAATGTCCAGTATTTTGTCAAATTTCCCGGGGATATGAAACCCAAGGGCATCACGGTGAATTATATCATTCCCCGATCCCAACTCATCCTTGGTCAGCCATCTGCTATCTGAAAAGGTATATTCCAGCTTATTGCGGTAATAAACTGTTTTTTCTGCGGCAATTATGTCTTTAGTTTCAAAATTTTTTACCCCTCCAATCCTTTCAAAATTGTCGACTACTTGTTTTTGTTTATATTTTAATTGTTCCTGGTATGGTAGTTCCTGCCATTTACACCCTCCGCATAATCCAAAGTGAGAACAAAAGGCTTTATTGCGGTTTTCCGATTTTGTATGGAAATTTGTGATAAAACCTTCATAATAATTTTTCCTTGATTTTGTTACCTGGACATCAACCACATCTCCTGGTATTCCATAAGGCACAAAGAGAACTTTTTCCTTGACCCTGGTTATCGCTTTTCCTTCAGCACCAATGCCTTCTATTCTAATATTTTCAAACAATGGCTTTTTTCTTTTTCCCACGTTGTTGTTTTTTTGGCTTGCAAATTTAATATATTTATTTTTGGCGGGCATAATGTATTGCATATGATATCAGTTGATAAGGTTGTATTGAAATATGGTGAGCGCGATCTGCTCAAAGAGGTTTCGTTCATGGTAAACCCCAAGGACAGGATCGGGTTGGTAGGTAAAAACGGTTCCGGTAAATCTACGTTGCTTAAAATGGTTACGAAAGAGATTAAACCCGACAGTGGTTCTGTTGTTGTACCCGGAGATATTACATTAGGGTACCTTCCACAGCATATGCAGGTTGAAAACAATACAACAGTGGTAAATGAAACCGAAAAAGCCTTTTCAGAATTATTGGATATTCAAAAAGAAATTGATGGTTTAAACCAGAAGATTTGTGATACACAAGATTTCGAATCGGACGAATATAGTGATTGGCTCAACCGGTTAACAATACTTACTGAACGCCTTCATTTGCTTGAAGAGGGGAAGAAAGAGGAGAAAATTGAACAATGCCTGACAGGTTTGGGGTTTAAGCGGAGTGATTTTAACAGGCCAACCACCGAGCTTAGTGGAGGTTGGCGTATGCGGATTGAAATTGCAAAAATACTATTGAAGGCCCCTGATGTGTTGTTGCTTGATGAACCTACGAATCACCTGGATATTGAGTCCATACAATGGCTTGAGTCATTTTTAAAAGAATATAATGGTGCAGTGGTGCTAATTTCTCATGACAGGGCTTTTCTTGATAACTTAACCACTCGTACGCTGGAAATATCACTCGGAAACCTGTACGATTACCCGGTGCCCTATACCCGGTTTACGGAACTAAAAAAGGAACGCAGGGAACATCAAATAGCGGCATATCGCAATCAACAGAAAATGATAGAAGAGAGTGAGAAATTTATAGAACGTTTTAGATATAAAGCCACGAAAGCAGTACAGGTACAGTCGCGAATAAAACAGCTTGACAAGTTGGAACGTATTCAAATTGATGAAGAAGACCTCGTTTCCATGAATATTAAATTTCCACCTGCTCCCCGTTCAGGTACTGTGGTGGTTGAGACAAAGGGGTTGTCAAAATCATACGGCAATGTTGAGGTGCTGAAAAATATTGATTTAGCCATTGAGCGTGGAGAGAAAGTTGCTTTTGTTGGAAAAAACGGAGAAGGGAAAACTACCCTTTCCAGAATTATCATTGGTGAACTGGATTTTGTGGGGGGCTATAAACCCGGACACAACATTAAAATTGGGTATTATGCACAAAACCAGGACCAGGTACTTGATGAAAACCTCACAGTGTTTGAAACGTTGGACTATGTGGCTGTAGGGGATATACGCACAAAACTTCGCGATATTTTAGGGGCTTTTTTGTTCAGTGGCGAGGATATTGATAAAAAAGTAAAAGTACTTTCAGGAGGGGAACGGTCAAGGCTTGCTTTGGCAAGATTATTGCTCGAGCCATATAACTTGTTGGTAATGGATGAACCGACGAACCATCTGGATTTGTTGTCGAAAGATGTGCTGAAGGAAGCTTTAAAGAAATATGACGGTACATTAATTGTAGTTTCGCATGATCGGTACTTTTTAGATGGACTGGTAACAAAAGTGTATGAATTTAACCATAAAAAAATTAAAGAACATCTGGGTGGTATTTATGATTTTATTAAGAAAAAGAGAATAGGGTCATTGAATGACCTTAATATTTCAAATAATAGTAGGGGAGAGAACAAGGTTGAAAAGAACAATGCGCCGAATAAAGACCAATATCTTCTTAAAAAAGAATTGGAAAAGAAAACACGAAAAGTAAGACGCGAAATTGACAATAGTGAAAATAAGATTAACGAACTTGAAACGAAGATAGGTGAAATTGATAAGATAATGATGGATCCAGTAAAGGTTAAGGATCCGGAAAATCAGCACTTGTTTAAGGAGTACGAGAAATTACAGGTAGCGTTGAAAAAAGAGATGCAAAAATGGGAAAGCTTGTACGAGGAACTAGAAAAAATAAAAGCATAACCGGGTACCCTTTGCAAAAAACTTCGTTATTTTGTTAAATGTTAAAAAGTATGAGAAAGTATGTATACATAGCTGCTATTTTATTAGCGTCATTAACATTGATTTTTTCATGCGGGGGGCCTTCCGCAAGTACATATACCAATGAACCAAATTATTCGTTTTTATACAATCCAGCCTCTACAAGGATTCATCCTGTTGTGCAGGTTTATCATGACCAGGACTCTTCTTCAGAGATGATCATCAAGTTGTTCCCGGATGAATTATTGTTTAACAAGGCAAACTCAATGGGGGTGATGATGGCATCGGTTACCGTGTCTTATCTTTTATATGAATTAACAGGTAATAATAATACCTTGGGAACAATTGCCGATAGTTCCATGCGAAAATATGAGCTTCAACAAGCAGATGTTGATAAAAGATTTTATATAACCGATAAAATAAATGCCAAAAGGGGCAAAAACTATTTTTTGACCATGAAAATAATTGATAATCATAGGAATGCTATGGCTACCAGGTTTTATTACGTGGAAAAAAAAGGAAACGTTGGCAGACAAGACTTTAAAATTACTTATCAGTCAAATAATCAAATAGCTTTTGATCCGTTGGTTATTAATAGTAATGAGGTAAGTATTGAATATTCTGATAAAAGTATTGGTAAATTATTTGTGAAATATTATAATAATTACCAGGAAGTACCTCCACCAGTGAATTTACTTGTAGTTGAACCTTCCGTTTACGGGAAATATGATAGTATATTTGAGATTGAAGTGGATGGAATTATTCATTTCAAAGCAGAAAAGGAAGGTATGTATTTGTTTCAAACAGATACCAGTTTAGAAAAGGGCTTGTCGTTGATTAAGTTTTATGATGATTTTCCCAAAATTGAAGACCAGGAGCAATTAGCACGACCGTTGTTATACCTTGCCTCAGATGTAAAATTAAGGGAAATTATGGGCGCGAAAAATAAAAAAATGGCGGTAGATAATTATTGGCTTGAAGTTGCCGGTGACAACTTCGAAAGGGCACGCCAATTGGTCAGGGTTTATTATAACAGGGTGTTTTATGCCAATTACTATTTTACTTCCTTTAAAGAAGGGTGGCTTACCGACCGGGGCATGGTATACATTATTTATGGTCGTCCTGATATTATTCATAAAGGCCCTGATAAGGAAGAATGGATTTATCTGGGTAACAGCATGACAAGATTATTAACTTTTAATTTTTATAGAAGCGATAATGCTTTTAATCTTGACCATTTTGTGTTAAAACGTGGCGATGGTACAAAAACATATTGGCAGGAGGCCATGCTTTCCTGGCAAAATGGTAATGTGTTCTCAGTAGATAATTTATAAATGGCAAACCATTGCAAGGGGATTTGAAAACGAAACAAAATTTCTTTGTATAATGATATGGCAAAAAAAGAAGTGTTTAAGTAATTTTAGACAATGAAAGAAAAAAAAGATTTTATATTTGGGCTCAGACCGGTGATTGAAGTAATTGAGGCGGGAAAGGAAGTGGAAAAGGTACTTTTTAAATCAGGGTTAAAAGGTGAGTTGTACAGGGAGCTGTTTGAGAAAGTAAATAAATTAAAAATACCTTTTCAATTTGTACCTCAGGAAAAACTAAACCGTCTTACCCGGAAAAATCATCAGGGCGTGGTAGCTTTTATCTCGTTAATTGAGTACCAAAGCATTGAAAACCTGGTGCCAATGATTTATGAAAATGGGGAAACCCCTTTTATTTTGGTATTGGACCGGGTAACCGATGTGCGTAACTTTGGTTCTGTGGTGCGTACTGCAGAATGTGCAGGGGTACATGCTGTTGTAATACCCAAGAAAAATGCGGCTCGTATAAATGCTGATGCAGTTAAAACATCGGCTGGGGCGCTTTATAATATAAATGTTTGTAGGGTTGAATCCCTAAATACAGTCCTGGATTTTCTTAAAAAATCTGGAATTCAAATAATAGCTGCTACTGAAAAGGCCAATGATTTATACTATAATGCCAATTTCAAAACTCCCGTTGCATTATTATTAGGGAGCGAAGATGAAGGAATAGACACTGAATTATTAAAATTGGTTGATAAAAAAGTTAAAATACCCGTGATGGGGCAAACTGCATCGTTAAATGTTAGCAATGCCGCAGCTGTTATATTGTATGAGGGGGTGAAGCAGCGAGGATAATTAATCAATACCTAACCCCTTGATTTTGTGGTAGGCTCTGGAAATTTCCTAATGCCCCTATCCCTTTTTCTAAATTCGTGATTATTCCTTCTATTGTTTCAAGCGTTGCTAACGAAATATGGTTTTCATTCGTTTCAATGTTTGTACGAGCTGTTTCTACAGCTTTTTTGATAAATACTAATCTGTCAAAAGTTTACACATATTGTTTGGCAATTGACACTAAAAACCATTGTAAAACAATCATTTCTTTTTAATTATAGTTTTACCCTTATTGTAATGCACGGTGCAGAGAGTTTCATTGTTATGACTAGTTGTTGCCAGACCAATATAAACAGTTTTGGGCATTTCAACAGATTCACTGCCAACTTCTGTCCAAGTCTGTCCGTTTGGTGAACAGTATCCTGTGAAGAGATTACCTTTCCTTACCAGTTTTAGCCAATATGGTTCTGAAATGCCGTCATTTTTACTGCTTGACAAAGTGGATTCTCCTTCCCTTAGTCTGGTTTGGAAGTTCACTCCATTGCTCTTCGACAAGCACATGTAGATGTTTTTCGAGCTTTCCGTTAGCATTTCCCTTATCATGATGCCTCCTTTTGCCCATTCATTGGTATTGTCTATACTTTTTACCAGGGTGATCATTTCACAATCTCCATCCAAAAACTGATACGCGTAATGAAAGTTATCGGCATTGTTCCAGATATCGTCGCCTGAACCCTGAACCATTAGGTTGGTTCCATTGACTTTTGTATTTCCCTTAATTGACGGATTTCCAATATCAGCTGTAAGCCATGGATAAAGCGGTGAACTTTTACTTTTTACCTCTATCTTCACGCTTGTTTTTCCTGAAACGCTAAAACCATCACTCAGTACATAATGGAAACTATCGGATATGGCGCTTCGTTCTGTCAAATAAAAGATATTGTTGCCTTCTTTTGTAATTTTACCATGAATGGGGGAAGATATTTCCTTAATAAAAATACTGTCTCCTTCTTGGTCACGGTCATTACCTAATATAGGTAAGGGGTATTTATTTCCTTGATAAACAATAAATTGGTCGTTTGCGGATAATGGTGGCAGGTTTTTATTTACGTTTATTTTTATATAACCCGGTTTTGAATTCTTTTTCCCATCTGAAATCTTGTAGGCAAAACTGTCCACACCGGTACGTCCATAAGGAACTGAATATGTTAATAAATCTTCGTTGTGTTCAATGCTACCAAGCATCGGTTTGGAAACTTCTGATATGGACAGTACATCGTCTTCATCCTTGTCGGTATCGTTTCGCAAAGGCCTGAGCCTAACGGAGTGTCCCTCATAAACACTAATTTCATCATTTACAACCACAGGTCTGTGGTCTCTCTTTTCGAGCCAGAAAAAGAATAAAAGTTGTAATGCTACCAGTACAAGCAATACCTTCAAAAAGTAATATTTAAAAAATTCTCTCATGGTAATGTTATATTAATATTGTTATTTGAATTTGTTAAAACTTAAAGGACATAATCGTTTGTTTTTTTATGAAACTTGTTAAAATGAAGCTCATCACTCACCCATAAAAACATAACACAGGCAAGACCAGTTGAAAGGCCAATCAGGTTTATTACAAAAGAGGATTTGTCCTTTTTGAAATTTCTCAGTGAGGATATCAAATTTCGTTTAAACATCATTTGTTTTTTGGAAAATTGTTTGAATTTATGCGCAAAATATTTATTTTTTTTGATCAATTATTATACCGTTATTTGTAAATGTCTGAATGAGTGTGTTTTATATTTTTATTGTCTATTGCGTGTGTAAAATAAATTTACATGGTTTGTTATTTTTCTTTACATATTGAATGATTAGTCAAATAAAGGTTAATCGTGTTTAATAAAAATGATCAGTATTTTGCAATCATGAACCAATAAAAGAATATGTGTCCTGTTTGGTGTGCTTAAAAAAATATGAAAGTATAAAAATGGTTGATTTTGTGTAGTTTTGGTTTGGCTGAAAATGGAATAAGATATATCAAAAAGAAGTTCTTGAAATTCCAATATTTTTCATGTTTTATTATAAAACAGGTGTTTAACTAAAAATATATTCAAGTGAAACGATAAATAAACCACATTGAAGAGGATTTTAAATAAACCTATAACAATTTTTAGTAAGGCAACGAATCAATTAAATATACACCTGTCAGATATATGTTTTTGTTGATATTCAGGTAAAATGAGTATGACAAATTTTTTTTGTTATATTTGCCAACATGATTACCCGTGAACCAAAAACTTTATGCAGATGTATTCGCTGTGAAAGTGAATCAATCCAACCAAAAACATTAGAAATTATAGGTACAAAAATGAAATGTAGAGACTGTGGATATGAATTTACATTTATAAGATATGAGATGAATTAAAAAACCAAACAGTTTCTAAGTAAGGTAATTGCACAGTTTCTAAGTAAGGTAATTGCTGATTTTTTATTCTTCTCCTAATAAATCCTGAGGTATCGATTTTCTGGTTTTAATACCAAGTTCCTTGATGTCTTCAGCCTTTTTAATAAGGTTGCCCCTGCCGCTTGATAATTTATTCATTGAATTGTCAAAAGCGCGCTGAGTTTGTTGTAACTTATTGCCAATGTCTTTCAGGTCTTCAAGAAACCCCACGAACTTATCATATAACTCACCCCCTTGCCTTGCTATTTCCAACGCGTTTTTATTTTGGTATTCCTGTCGCCACATGCTTACAATCATTTTTAAGGCGGCAATTAAATTGGTAGGGCTTATTAAAAGCACTCTTTTTTCATAGGCGTAGCTCCATAAATCTGTCTCACTTTGTATGGCCAATAAATATGCAGGCTCAACAGGCAGGAACATTATAACAAAGTCAATGCTGTTTATGCTATATAAATCCTGGTAATTCTTGCTGTTTAATAATGCAATATGGGTTTTTATCGAATCAATATGCTGCTTTAAATCCCTGAGTTTTTCTTCTTCGTTTTCAGCAGCAACATAACGTTCATAGGCAGTAAGGGATACTTTTGAGTCAATTATAATATTTCTTTCCCCCGGGTATTTAACAATAATGTCAGGCTGTAGCCTTCTTCCATCATCGCTGGTAAACGACTGTTGTATAAAGTATTCCCTGTCTTTAACCAGGCCCGATCTTTCAAGAATATTTTCAAGAATTATTTCACCCCAGTTTCCTTGTGTTTTTGATTCACCTTTTAACGCCTTGGTCAGGTTATTTGCTTCTTTGCTTATTTTTTGGTTCAGTTCAGCCAACCTTTTTACTTCTTCTTTCAATGAGAAACGTTGCTGGGCTTCCTTATCATAGGTTTCTTCAACCTTTTTCTGAAAATCCTTGATTTTTTCATTCAACGGATTTAACAACTGGTTCAGGTTGTCTTTGTTTTGTTGTGTGAATTTTTTTGATTTTTCTTCAAGAATATCATTGGCGAGGTTCTTAAATTCAATTGAAAATTTTGTATGCAGGTCATTTAATTCATTTTTCTGGTTCTCCAGTTTTTCTGTAAGAAATGTTAATTCGGTCTTGTTTTTCGCAATTTCAGAATTTAACCTGATTAGTTGCTGGTTTTTTTCTTCCGTTTCATGGTTCTTAATTGATAGTTCGTTTTTTAATTCCTGAATTTGCTTG
>JBNLCS010000695.1:0-1881 GCA_050303935.1 Bacteroidales bacterium | reverse complement strand
CGGGCCTACAAAAGAAGATTATGTATGGGGGTTCAGGGTTGGGTTTATTACATACAATATAAAAGGTGGTAACGATGAAATATACACAGCTATGGCTGCTAAAACAGCAGGAGCAGTAAGAGGGAATATATCAAATGCCTGTAACCTGTCACAATCATTATTACTAAATGCATTTGAAGATGCTGATTATGAAAATGAAAAGAAAGCTAAATACAATATACTTAAACAACGTTATGACAAGGTTAAAGAAACATTAGCCAATAAAAAGTATGAAGAATATTTTAAAGCTTACCCATTCAATTCAGGTTATTTTATGTGCGTTAAGTTAAATGAAAAATTGGATGGAGAGAAAATAAGAAAAATATTACTTGATAAATATAATACCGGATTGATCAATCTTAATAATGTTTTCAGGTTAGCATTTTCTTCTGTTGCTGAGTCAGATATACCACAACTTTTTGAAAACATTTACCTGGCATGTAAAGACTCACAATAAAAAAATATAAAAGCTGTCAATTATTGGCAGCTTTTTTTAACCTGTCTAATTCATAAATTTTCGTTATGAGAATGAAAAACACAAAGAGAAAAGGGAAGCGCAGTGTTTTCAGGGTGTAAGAATAGTGAACTATTTTAAGGTCTGAAAATATGAGCATTTTCTTTTATCACAGTAGTTTTCATTCGGAATAGAACAATTTATGAATTAATCAGGTTAAATATCTTTTGCAACTTGTATTATAAATTTAAATTGGGTACATTGCCTGTAAACAAATTATTTTAGAACAATTATGACAAATAAATCGAAACCACTTGTTAAAAACATACATAAAAAAATGTATTCCCCTCCTTTTATCCCGCATGATAAGGAATTATGCAAACCAATGAAAAAGAAACAGGGCGAAGACATTAAAAACCTGAAAAAAAACCTGTTTCCTAGCAGAAATAATTAAATTAGCCTATCTACCTGGCCTGCATAATCTATGAATTATACAGGCTAGATTTTTTATTCCATTTTTGAACAAAACACATTTCAGTTAAACACATGTATTATTTTTTCATCCATTTTTAGTAAATTAAAGTAAGTTTTCAATGGTATAGTCAACACTACGAAAGCAGATTATTAAAAATAAACGATTCAAGCTAATTTTAAACAGATGGGGCATCGTAATATTAAATTAGTATTTGCTACTTCCCTTGTTATATTCTTTATTGCAGGTATAGTTGTTATTTTTTATACATCACGTATTCTTAAATCAGATAATAAGATTAATAATTATACCGATATTCAAAAAAACCTGCAAAACCTTAAAACAAGTACCGGCTCTGCTGTTCAAAACCATGGTAATTACTTGTTAACTTCAATTAATTTATATTATAAAAAATATGGGATAAACAAACACAATGCTTACAATATAGTATCATTCCTAAAAACCCCTGACATTAAATTTCATATTAACGGGCACCTGGAAGATTCAATAGAAAACCTGGTGTATGAAATATTTCTTTATTTAGATAAGTCATTGATTGGTGCTTCTCAAAATCTAAAAAATGCAAACCACGAACTTTTTAGCACTGCAATGGAATATTATATGCAATTTGAAAAGTTATCTGAAATACTACTTAGTGATGTTGAAAACCAATTAGAATTAATACGAAACAAAACTGAAAAAAGAGCACTAAACATTATATTCATAATCATATCAGGACATATTACGGGTGTACTTCTATTAGTTTTAGTGTACATTTTTTTAAACTCAGAAATTAACAAAAATAAAATAAAACAAGCTGAATTAAAAGAAAAAACAAAGCCCGATAAGGAGGATTTCAATTATACCTTAATTGGTCGCAATGGGGTTTCCAGTGATTATGATAGGCCTTTTGCCT
>JBNLCS010000694.1:0-3256 GCA_050303935.1 Bacteroidales bacterium | reverse complement strand
TGTTTTAGACAGCACAAATAGTTTCAACAGGTTTGTGGCATACCATATCATAAACAAAAAGTTACCCAGGCGTTTATTTATAGAAAAATATGACAACACTGGATGGTATTACGAATCGAAAGGGGAAACACATTCAATTAAAACGCAGGACATGTTTGAATACATTGAAACCATGTGCCCGAATACACTAATAGAAGTGCGGACTTTACGAACTACAAATGAATATGATATCTTTAATATGATTGAAGAAACAGGGGAAGCAATCCGTTTAACCAATGATTTTGACAATGACGCGGTGAATGGTGTATACCACGAAATTAATAATATCTTGGTTTATAGCAGAGAGGTAGAACGGATGCTGTCCAGTAAACGTTTAAGAATGGATGCAGCCAGCTTTTTCCCTGAATTAACAAACAACAATATCAGGGTGGGCCACGCAACACCTGATTACCCTTCTGAATTCTGGCTTTTTCCAAAAGGGTACATTGACAGGGTTAAAACATCGGCCACTACAACATTTAGTTATATAAATGCAGATGACCGCTTTTTAGATTACCAGGGAGATGAAGTATTTTTATCAGGTTTATATGATTTTGAAATCATTACCCCACCTATACCCAAAGGAACATATGAAGTAAGGTTTGGCTACCAACCTACCGGGAACAGGGGGGCAGCGCAGCTTTATTGGGACAACAAACCCACAGGGATCCCACTGGATTTAAGGATCCCGGCAGATGACCCTGACATTGGTTATGAACTGCCCGGCACAGATGAAAACGACCCGGATGGGTTTGAAAATGATAAAATGATGCGTAATCGAGGATACATGAAAGCGCCTGCCAGCTTTAAAGTTATAAACCAGGCATGGTATAGCGGGGCAAGTGGCCGCATGAGCCCAAGGGCGCTTAGGCGTATTCTGGGAATATACACATTTGACAAAGCCGAAACACACACGTTTACTGTTAAAGCGGTCAGGGGAGGCGAATTCATGTTTGATTACCTTGAATTTGTCCCACTTGAAGTACTTGAATATGAAGATATATATTAGAAAGCATGTTTAAAATGAAGCACTTATTTAGTATAAAAACACCTAAAATAATGGTGATCGCCGGTATGTTGGTAATTTTTTCCTGTACTGAAAACTGGAATGATCATTATAATACAGAAACATTTGATTTGCCCGATAAAACGCTTAAAACCATTATTGGTAATGACCCCGATTTAAGTAAATTTTATCAAATGTTACAAATGTCCGGTTACACTAGTGTTATTGACGCTTCTCAGTCCTATACCATCTGGGCACCACAAAACAACGCCCTGCCAGGTATTGATCTGTCTGACAAAAAGCTGGTTAAAGAAATAGTTGAAAATCATATTGCAAGAAACAGGTATACTACTTCAGATGGTCAGGACATGGCAGTTCGTATGTTAAATGGAAAATACATTACTTTGCAGGCTGGTACAAACGGAACCAGTTTTGGGACTACCCAGGTTACCAGGCAAAACATCCCCGCTACAAATGGACTGCTTCACGTGATCAATGGGTATGCACCGTTTTTATCAAACTTGTGGGAGTTTTTAGACCGTTCTGAAAATTTAGATTCTATACGGACTTTTCTTTATGGAAAACAAATAAAAATATTTGATGTTGAAAATAGTCCCGTAATTGGATACAACTCCGAAAACAATGCGGTATACGATTCAACATTTATAATTAGCAATGAAATATTAGATATTATAGGACATATTGATTATGAAGATAGCGCTTACACTGCAATTATACCGGACAATACAGCATGGAATGAAGCGTACAAAAGAATCGAAAGTTATTTCAATTTTCCTTCCAATGCTGGTTCAGCCAACCGCGAAAGAAAGTACACAACAATAACATTGTTACGGGATGTGCTGTTTAAAGGAAGAATAGACGATCCAACTACGCATGATTCATTAGTTTCAACCACCGGAAATATATATTACAACCCGGCAAGTCTTTTTGAAAATACATCAAAGTCAGTGCATAGTAATGGCATAGCGTATGTTACCAGTCAAATGCCTTTTGAGGATACAATATCATTTTTTAAAGAAATCCGTTTTGAAGCTGAAAATTCAACCGGAGTAGAAGAGGCAAATTCTGATCTGTACTTAAGAAATAGTTATGGTACGGGGTTTAATGTTTCAAAGAAACAGTACATACTTGTTGATCCAGCTTCAACATCCACTTCTCCAAGTGTAACATTTTCAATACCCAATACATTATCTGCCAGTTATAACCTGTATTGCGTATTTGTACCGGCATCAATTGTAAATGAATCGGACCTCACTCCCTATAAAGTAATGTTTAAACTTACTTCAATAAATAGTTCAAATGGGGCCATATCAGTTACCGATATTAGCCCTTCAAAAAATACGACAAACACCAATAGCCTGACAAAAATGTTTGTTAAAAAAGTTGATTTCCAGTTTGCCAATATAAAAGACGAAGATTATAATGATGTTTCTGTAAAACTGGAAGTAATAAATATTGCTACGGATAATGAAGATAACAACAAAATTTATAGCCGCAGCATGAGAATTGACTGTATTATTTTAGAACCTGTTTTATAAAAAGAGTTAAAAAAGATAAGTCAATGAAAAAAAACAATATATACAAATTTAGTAAAATGATCCTGACAAGATTTTGTAATACATATACCTTTGGTGTATTGGTTATTATCGGACTAACTATTTCGCCTGCTGTTATTGGCCAGGACACTATCGAAAATAATTATTCAACCAGGAAAGTCAAGGGTACAGTCTATAATTCAGAAACCGGTGCACCATTGGTTGCAGCGCAAATCAGTACCCTTAATCATGAAGCATCGGCAACTACAGGTGAAAAAGGGGAATTTGTTATTGATGTCCTCACCACGGGGGATGTGTTGTTAGTTAAAGCATATGATTTCAATGACCGTGAAATAATTATTACAAATGAAGACGAAATAAAGGTTGACTTATTTGCTGATGTTTTCACAACCCGTTACAACGAAATCCAGGGAGTAACAGAAATAACCCGGTCAAGCCAAACAACAAATGCCATAAAAGGGATAAACCAGGCAGGCAACTCTCCTGACCTGTTTTTTGAAGATGTTGTTCAATCAAAAATGGGGGGCGATGTCCGTACAATGAAAACGTCGGAAGATCTGATGTCAGCGCCTTCATTTTTTATCAGGGGCTTTAACTCCTTATATTTGAACACACAACCCCTGTTTGTTGTGGA
>JBNLCS010000693.1:0-2444 GCA_050303935.1 Bacteroidales bacterium | reverse complement strand
TTGGAGAGATAAGAAGTAACCATTTTCACACCGGGATCGATATTAAAACCCAAGGTGTAACGGGTAAAAATGTTTATGCCATTGCAGATGGTTACATTTCAAGAATAAAAATACAAGAAAGTGGTTACGGTAATGCCCTGTATATTCAACATACAAACGGGTATACCTCTGTATATGGACATCTTGAAAATTTTAGGGAAGATATTAAAAAATTTATCATTGAGGAACAATATGAAAACAAGGATTTTGCCATTGATTTGTATTTGAAAGGGAATGTTTTTCCCGTTAAAAAAGGTGATATTATAGCATATTCCGGAAATAGCGGAGGGTCTTCAGGCCCACATCTCCATTTTGAAATTAGGGACGAAAACCAACATCCGTTGAATGTTTTAAAATTTCCGATTGATATTGAAGATAACTTACCACCTGTTTTTAAATCACTTTTTATTTATCCAGTTGAAAATGATTTGATTAATACAGAAAGCTATAAGCGACACTTCAGTGTTAAAAAATCAGGAGAAAATTATTTAATTGATGGCCCAAACATAAAAGTATCCGGGGAAATAGGAATTGGCGTTGAGGTTTACGATTACTTAAACGGCTCTTCAAACCGGTGTGGCGTAAATACACTGGACCTTAAAATAAATAACCAGCTAATTAGCAAAATTGTAATTGACAAATTGAATTTCAACACAAACAGGTATGTAAACGCACATATTGATTATGAAGAAAAAGCTCAAAGAAGAAGAAACGTACATAAGTTGTTTAAACTTCCTAACAATAATCTTGATATCTATAACTTTTCTTCTCCCAAAGGGTTTGTTAATATTGGCGACACAGGAATTTACAATATCTCAATTGTTGCAATCGATGCGTATAAAAATTCATCAGTATTGAATTTCACAATCAAGGGGGAGCCTAAAAGTTCTTTGTTTGAAGAAAAGAAGAAAACCAGTGATAATATATACATGAAGTATGACATGTATAATACTTTTATCAGGAATGATATAAAGGTTTCAATACCTGCTGATGCATTGTACGATAATATTGAATTCTATTATACAAAACTGAAGGAACCCCAATATTGTTTTTCTCCAATACATATAATTCATAACGAAAACACTCCGTTACATAAATACATTACAATATCAATTAAACCCGATAGCATAATAAAAAACCATAAAGATAAAATGTACATAGCCCATTTGGATGGTAACAGTCCTGAGTATACAGGAAATAAATGGGAAGGGGAATTCTTAAAAGCTTCAACCAGAACTTTCGGAAAATATTATGTAACCATAGATACATTGGCTCCGCAAATTCTGCCAATTAGTTTTAAAAATGGGGATATTATAGTAAATCAAAAGCAGCTCAAGTTAATTATCAAGGATGATTTTTCAGGAATTAGCGAATTTAATTGCTATATTGATGACAAGTGGGCATTATTTTCATATGATAAAAAAAACGATCTGATTTTTCATGAATTTGACAGTATGCGGTTCAAATCAAATGAGTGGCACAGTTTAAAGGTTATAGCAAGGGATGGACTCAATAATATTTCTGAAAAGCAATATAAAGTTTTTTGGTAATTTTTATAAATAATCTGGGTATAAGATTCAACTTTATTTCGTATCTTAATTTGTCAAAGTTCCAGAATAGTTTTTAAAATTAAATTTTACCCAATGAGTTTAAAGAATTGTAAAGTTATTATAGTAGATGATCATAAATTATTCAGGGATGGTTTTAAACTTGCCCTGAAATTAATCAAAAATGTTGAATTGGTTGGAGAAGCTGCCAATGGAGAGGAGCTATTACAACTATTAGAAACTACTAAACCAGATATTGTTTTTATTGATGTAAAAATGCCAGTTATGAATGGTCAACAAGCGGTTGTTAAAACATCACAGGACCACCCCGATATAAAATTTATTGTATTAACCTCATTGGGTGAATACGCTTCAATTAAAAAAATGATTTTGGCCGGTGTTGAAGGATATATGCTGAAAAATGCAGAAATAGATGAAATAAAAACCGCTATTGAAAGGGTAGTATCCGGAAAAAATTATTTTAGTAACGATGTATTGTATCAAATTACCAGAAATACTGCAAGTGAGAGTGGTAAGGATGGGCTTAAACCTGAGAACGTAGACCTTTCTGACCGCGAAAAAGAAGTATTGGCAATGCTATGTGAAGGCCAGTCGGTTATGGAAATATCAGAAGAGCTGCATATTAGTTACAGGACAGTTGAAAAGCATAAAGAAAAACTTATGGCCAAATCGCAAACAAAAAACACTGTTAACCTTATTTTATGGGCACTTAAGAACCGGTTTGTAGAGATTTAAAAAATGGTTATTAAACCTTTTTATAATTTTATTCTTTGTTTTTCCCTTTTAAAAATAATTTAGAATAATTCCATATAAAAACAGCTTCTTTTTTTTTAAAAA
>JBNLCS010000692.1:0-9694 GCA_050303935.1 Bacteroidales bacterium | reverse complement strand
GTCGCGTATATACATCTGTACAACTTCCTTACCATCATAATTTCCTGTGTTTGTAACTTTTATACTTACAACTGCATTTTCATCTTTTCCAATCTCATTTTTGTTTATTGAAATGTCGGTATATTCAAAATGGGTATAGCTTAAACCATAACCGAATGGAAACAAAGCTTCATTTTTTTCTAAAACATACCTGTTAGCAAGGGCAGATGGCCTTTTATTGTAATAACAAGGCAGATGGCCCACTGAACGGGGAAAAGAGATGGGAAGTTTCCCTGATGGGTTCACTTCTCCAAAGAGGATACTTGCCACAGCGTTTCCTGTCTCTTCTCCAATATACCATCCTTCAAGAATTGCAGGAACGGCTTCTTTTATTTTAACGATACTTAAAGGCCGGCCATTCATAAGGTATACAACTGTAGGTTTCCCTAATTTTATGACTTCGTCAACAAGCAGTTGTTGTCTTCCAAATAAGTTCAAATCATGCCTGTCCCCTATTCGTGTGCCAAAATTCTCACGGCATATTCTGGGTGTACCACCTATTGCTAAAATAACAACATCTGATTCTCTTGCTATTTTCACGGCTTCTTGTATCATGGCCAAATCACTTTCTTCTGTGTTCAATTCAACTTCCGGCCCCCTCCAATAGCCATCTCCCAAATGAATTTTACAACCTTCAGCATATTTTATTTCTGCTTTGTTTCCAACATAGTTTTTAATACCTTCATAAACCGTAACGCCCCTTTTTTGGCTAAGCTCGGTTGAATATCCCCCAAAATGTACTTGCTTGGCATTGGGGCCAATAACTGCAATAGATTTTATCTTTTTAAGGTCAATTGGAAGGGTGTTGTTTTCGTTTTTCAGTAATATTATTGACTCTTGTGCAGCTTTTAAAGCAAGGGCTTTATGATGAACAGAATGGTTTACTTTTTTCGCGTAACCGGCATCTGCAAAGGAATTGTCAAACAAACCCAACCTGAATTTTATTCGTAGTACATTTCTAACCGATCTGTCAATATATTTCATATCTATCTCACCCTTCCCTACCATTTCCTTGAGGTTTTTAAACCCCGTGCTGTTGGGAAGGTCAACATCCAAACCGGCTTCAATAGCCATTTTAGCGGCCTGGTCGAGATTTTCGGCTGCATAATGCCGGTTGACAACATGGTCCAATGCATTATAATCGGAAACAACAATTCCATTAAAGCCCCATTCATCTCTTAATAAATCTGTTAACAACCAGGGATTGGTATGGCATGAAATACCGTCATATTCAACGTATGCCGCCATTACAGCAGCTGCACCAGCTTGTTCAACAGCAGCCCTGAAAGGTACAAGGTCTGCCTCCCGCATTGTTCTTTCATTCATATAATTGGGAGCGTGGTTCAATCCGCCTACAGGTTGTCCTGAAGCCCCAAAATGCTTAACTGTTGAAGCAATATGATCTTTTCCTATGAGATAATCTTTCCCTTGAAACCCGTTTACAATGGCGATGGCCATTTGTGAAGTTAAATAAGGATCTTCCCCAAATGTTTCATCAGCCCGGCCATACCTTGGGTCCCTGGCAAGGTCAATGTTTGGTGTTAAGGCAAGGTTAGAACCCCTGCTCCGTGTTTCCTTTGCTATTGCTGATGCTACTTCTTCTTCCAGGGCTATATCCCATGAACTGGCCCTGGCTATGGGTTGGGGGAAAATAGTTGCTTCTTCCATCATTACCCCGTGTAAACATTCTTCAT
The DNA here is from genome assembly GCA_050303935.1 of Bacteroidales bacterium. Taxonomy (GTDB): domain Bacteria; phylum Bacteroidota; class Bacteroidia; order Bacteroidales; family JBNLCS01; genus JBNLCS01. The sequence continues at coordinate 7,961 of JBNLCS010000692.1, read as the reverse complement.
GTATGATTGCCGGTATACCCAACCTGGTTTCTTCCAGTAAATATTTCTGAAGCGTATTAATTTTTTCCACCGTCTGCCCTGGTAATAATGATTCTCCTGAACGGCTAAGCTGCCCAATACCATGTTCAAGATCTTTATTAATATCTTTTATTTCGGAAAGGTTACCACGCTGATTATCTAACTGTACCTCACTAACTGCTTTCATCTGGGCTATCTTTTCATCAAGCGTCATTTGTTGCAATAAATCTTCTATCCTTTCTTCTATACTGGCATTGGGATTTTCATAAATATCCATTTTGCCATTCTTGTTGGCATCGGTATATTGACTATATATGACCGGGAAGAGTAGGTACAAAAAATATAACAGTATTTTTATTTTCATTAGAATAAGATTTAGTTAAATTTATAATCCATATTATTGCTAAGGTATAAACCTGTAATCCGTATTTTCCATTATATATTTACTGCTTAACACCACTGATCCTAACCAGCCGGCTTCCATGGTTCCTGACATAAACCGAGAAACCATTGGTAAACTTACCCAAATCTTTTTTAGACCATAAATCGCGTACAACCTGTTTGCCTGTTAAACCGATATCTTCAAAATTTAAATCAATCTTTAACGAGTCCTTGGGTTCTGTTCCTGTTGGGTTTTGCGTAAAAATGTGGTATTGTACAGTGGCCCCTTCGGTATGTTCAATACATTCTTTGTCAAGGCCGGCCATAGCTGTGAAGGTATCATACCCATCTGGTATATCATATTCAATTATTGAAGTAGAATGAGTACCAATACCATTTGCGTACTCCTTATTTTCAACGATCAGGGCATTGCCCATCACACTTTTATTATTTGTAACACTTCCCCAACCCGAAGTTGCTTTTGCCCATTTTATATCTGTTAAATTCAGGGTACCTTTTGCCCCGCTAATTTTTGGTTCAATCCAGTTGGCATGATCCCAGTGCTGGCCGTCACCACCATCAGTTACAACCATGTAAAGTTTTTTTGAGCCTTTAATATCTACCTTGATTTTTGTGCTTTGTTCACCTGGTTTGTAAGTGATCAGATCGCTTGTATAAATAGCCAATGATTCATCAATATCCGGCTTATCTGTTATACAAAACATAGCGGCAAACATGTCATCACTTTTTGTATCATTGGCTACCCAAATAATTTTATTGCCTTCGTCTGATAGCAACCTGTTATTTGTGCTGTATTTGGTAATGTCAAGCACTTCGTTATTGGTTAAAAGGCTTAATGTAAAATCATCGTTACTGGGTAAATCCCCACCAAACATCAAGGGAGAGCGAAATATAACCCAAAATGACATAAGGGTATATTGTTCTTCTTTGGTTAAGCGTGTCATGCGGTCTTCACCTCTTTCTCCCCGTATCGAAATACGCCCCAGGGGGATCATATCACAATCAGGCCATGTTCCCGGTGCAATATAAGGATACCATTTTTTCCCTACTTCCAACAGGTGGGTAATATTTGGCCATGTATCCCACACATCGTCAACCATTCTCCACATATTGGCATGTTCACGCACATGTTCTACCTCTTCAATGGGTGTTTCGCCAGGTGAGGTACTGAGGACAACCGGACGCCCGCAATTATCAATTGCTTTACGTATGAGTTCTATCTCGTCTTTATGATATGGCCTTGAAAGATCGTCAATTTTAATAAAATCGACCCCCCAGCTTGCATACAATTCAAAAATAGAATTGTAATATTCTTGTGCACCGGAGCTATCGGCAACAATGGTATAATTGTCCCGTAGCCATTCACATTGTAATTTAGTGGAGTAAATTTGATCGGCTGTTATCCCATCTGTTCCTTTAACCGGTAATTTATTTTCAACGGCCACTTTTGGAATACCACGCATAATATGTATTCCAAATTTCAACCCTTTATTGTGTACATAATCAGCAAGCTCCTTAAACCCCTTACCATCTTTTGCCGAAGGGAAACGGTTTACAGCAGGTAAATACCGACCATACTCATCAATTACATATTTCGGGTCGGTTTGATTATATCCTCCGGCTTTGTCGTTTTCTACAAACCAACGAATATCCACTACAACATACTCCCATCCATATTCTTTCATATTTTCAGCCATGTAGTCGGCGTTGGCTTTTACTTCGTGTTCCTCAACGGTAGGTCCATAGCAATCCCAACTGTTCCAACCCATTGGAGGGGTGGGCGCCCATTTCCTGAAATCTTTGTCATATTTTGTGTTGGTGCAAGAGGGTAAAACCAACATTAACAGGGCTATTGAAATGATTGTATGCTTCATGTGTTTATTTATAATTAGTTTGAGAATTTCATTTTTTGTTGATCTCCTTTTACAGTGTTTACCTGTTTCCAATGGAATCTGCTTTATTATTCGTTGATTGTTTCTGGAACATTCACTATTGCATCAAGTGCAGGTTTAGAGGTTTTGTCCCGGTTATAGAGCAACGGGTAATTGGTCCTGCCTGGAATTGGGTACCCATTTTTCCAGGACATTCCATCATGCAGTCCCCAAAAAGTTACCCTGCTTATTTTATACCTTTTTTCATAAAATATACCAAAAAGTTCTGCATAACGGTTTGCAAGTTCTTGCTCTACATCTGCAGGTAAACCATTGGGATAGGGGTCCAGAAATTCCTTGAATTCCTCAAGCTGAAACTGGGGGTCATACATTATCCTTCCAATCAGTTGGCCTTCTTTTGTTACCGGCAATACATCAACGTCCATTTCGGTAATCATTACCTTCACACCCAGTGAAGCAAAGGTATCAATGGCGGCAATAATATATTCGTTTTTAGGGTAATTTAATCCCCAATGGGCCTGAATGCCAACACCATCAATACGTACCCCCTCTTTTTGCAGCATCCGTACCAAACGGGCTATACCATCACGTTTAGTGGGGCGCCAGGCATTAAAATCGTTGTAATAGAGCTCAGCATCCGGAGCATATTCGGCCGCAAACTTAAAAGCCAACTGTACCAATTCATCACCATTACCTATACCATTAACCCATGTAGTTGGCCTGTACGATCCATCATTGTCAACCACTTCGTTCACCACGTCCCACGCATGGATGCGGCCGGCATATCTTCCGGCAACGGTTTTTATGTGATTGCGCATTTGTTCTACCATGGCATCGTGCGATTTTGGCTTACCGTTTTCATCATTAAAAAACCAATCAGGAGTTTGGTTATGCCAAATAAGGGTATGGCCAATAATAAACATATTGTTTTTTTCTGCAAAATCAACAAAAGCATCTGCCGGCCCATAGCGGTACACACCCGGGCTGGGGTTAATCAATGCTGCTTTTAGCACGTTTTCAGAAGTTACCGTATTAAATTGTTCCAGTATTATTTTTTGCGAAACACTGTCCCTTCCGCTTACAATGGCAGGATTAACAGAACATCCAACCAGAAAAGCATCCCGGTATGCTTCTTTAAGTGTTTTTGGAGAAAGGGTTTCATGTTTTTCTGATAGGCAACTTGTTAGAAAAAATATGAAGGTGGTGATTAGAATGAAGTTTTTCATGTGCACAAATATTTGAATGTCTTTCTTTACTATCAAAAATACAAAAGTTTATCAGAAATGGTATGATAGCTTGAAAGAAACCCATTCATTAATTAATAGGAATAAATGTATATTTTCTTGTAAAATCCTCAATAATATTTTCCCCTTCGTAAACAAAATTGTCATTTTTATCCCGTATCATCACGTAGAATTCTATTGTATTGTTTTTAATCTTACCGGAATACATTGCCTCTGCAACATCATTTTTGTTTCGAAATACCCAATAAATATTGCCCCCTTCTTTTGCAATTTTGGTTTTACGGCATTTACCCTCTGATCCAAGTCTTTCATAAATATCTTTAAAATTTTTTGCTGAAGGAATATAATTTACATCATGAATTGTGCTATCCGGAAAAAACCGAATATAATGATATGCCCCTTGTCCGGGTATTTTGTCTTTTGTTTGATATATCCCGTTGTAATGAACTATGAAATTGTCTTTGATTTTGGAAGGGGCCGGTTTAAACCCCGTAAGCATCAGAACTATAATTACCAGTGTAATACTTTTTGTTTTCATATTATCCATTTTGACAATATTGAATATTCATTCAAAAAATATGCAATTTATTCTTTCAATATAAATAAAAGAATTCAAATAAGGAAAATTGATCAGCAGTAACTATCCTTTATTCAATATATTGACAAACCCGAATATGGTGGTATATTCTGTGGATATTTATATTTCAGAAACTTCTACTCCAATTGAACGTTTAAAATTCCTGTAATATTTTTTCTAAAGTCATTTCTTTAATGGCAGAGATATTGTAAAAAATCCCAACATTTTCATAACTTTTATTAGGATCCGCTTCTTTTATACTTTTAGATAAATTACATATCATTCTTTTTCCCGGAACATTGCCTTTTACAATATCTCTTTTACTATAAACCGGCTTGCCGGCTTCATCTGAACCCAGCAGAAAGTAGGGCATTTTTCCAAGGCTGTCTTTGAATATATAATTTATTTCAAGCCCCAGGTATTTTGTTTTATTTAAACTGTCAAAACTCATTTGCTCCTGACCGTTTATTTGTAATGTTTTCAAAACAGGCTGGTTTGTATATTTCGAACTAACTTGTTTGTCTATAATCCAGAAATAAATATCTTTACTTATATCAGGTTCAGTATTTTCAAAATTGTTCAAGTAATAGTTCATCACTGGGTATCTATGTCTTTCTTCGTAATCATATCTTTTATCAACATACTCATCCCAAAACATAACTGACCAGTCTTTTTTTAACTTTTTTGTTTTATTATCAGGTGGTTTAATCAATTTAATTTCAGCATATGAAGGAAGACGGAATGAAGGCCGTAGTACATTGCTGTACCAGGAAACTTTACCATATTCATTGTGTTTTTTATAAAAGTATAATTTGTTTACCAGTCCTTCATATTGACCATTCAGGTATGATTCCAAAACAAAATTTTCTTCATTAAGTTGATTGGGGTCAAAAAGCATATATTTCGCATAAATCATTTGTGTTTCATTGTACCTGTTTGTCATCCATTCAAGATAGTTTAACGCCTGTTTGTATGTTATCCCTAAAACAGGCCAATCCTGGTATTTTGGATTAAAAATATATTTATTAACGTATGCCGGTAAAATGTTTAACACAGAATCTATTATTTTTTTATATTCGGGTTTCATACGATTTTCAGGATATTGCAATGGAATATTGTTGGAAGTATATCCCGGAATTGCCTGCCAAAAATTTAACGGGTAATCTACGTAAATAGATTCGAGCCATGTTAAATATATTACATACTCCTTATTTGTTACATAATCGGCCCCGTAATAGAACGGTTTAACGTTATCCGATCCATTACTATAAAAGCAATTCACGTAATCCATCGGTAATATTTTACCATCTGCTTGTGCCCAGACTTTGTTGTGTTGAAATATAACAGTTACCGCTATTATCAAAATATTTAATCGGTTTTTCATTTTTGAATAGTTTAGGTGTCTTATTTATCTTCAAAAATTGCAAGCCTCGATTTGTCAACAACATATTTATTTTTCAGTTTCCTGTATTTAAGACTGTTTATCCTAAAACGCAATTCTCTTTTATAGCCATCTTTTGAAATATGAATCTCTGCTTTATTTCCATCAATACATTGTCTTGGGGTTACATATACCAGTTTATCCCGGTCTTTCATTTTTAGTGGCATGGCAAAGTTGTCTGCCTTGGAAACAAGATATACATTCAGGCCATCTACTTTCTTCGTTTGAATAGCCAACCCTTTGTAGGGGTTAAACAACTCCAGGCCCTTGCTAATTGCTCCACCTATGGGGAAATCAAGGTTGCACCATCCATTGTTGTCAATATTAAATGAATAGCTATTGTTATCGGTATAAATATCATCGGGACCAGATTTATACCATTTACCTGTTTTTTCATTCATTCGGTACAACCCCATGTTTGAACTTCGTTTTATAATAGGTGCTTTCATTTTTATCGGACATTCAGGATTGATGTTTAATTCAACATTCTGACTGGTTGCTTTAATGTAAAACATTCCCCCTGATGACAAGCACCTGTTATTTTCATCAATAGTTTGTAAGTTATATTTTTTCATATCATCTGTGTTGAAGACTTCTATATATTCAAGTTCGATTTCATCAAAAGGTACACCAACAAATGTGCATGTATCTATTGTAATTTCAACCCCCGATTTTGTTAAGATCACCGTATCGATGGAACTTTTAGGCACACTAACTTGTTTTTCCAATTCAGCGAGCTCCTTATTTTTATATATAATCCTCACACAACGGTTTTCAAGTGGTATATATTCACCCTTTTTGTTAAGAAGGGGCTTTTCTTCACCAAGAAATGCCCCGGATAAAACAGCACGAATACCTATTGTGTCACATAAAAACGCCTGAACATTTTCTAACCTTTTTTGGGATAACCTTCTGTTATATTCAAGGTTACCTACAGAATCGGCATAACCCAGTATTGAAAAACTGTCGCATACAGCCAGTTCCGTTGTTAAGGTGTTTTTTAGTTTTTCTTTCTCCCTTGATGTGATAGTGCATGAATCGAAATCAAAGTAAATCTTGATTTCTTTTGTATGAACTTCACCGTAGGCCGGGTTAAAAAGTAGCATAAAGAGCAATAAAGCCAATAGATAATGTTGGCAAAAGCTGATGTTTCGACCTTTTACAAAAGGGTGTACTTTTCCTGTATCAGCTAAATGTGTTTTAGCCGTTTTTAATACTTTTTCCATAATAATTTATTTTTTATAAAATACTTCTATGCGTATGAAGTCATCTCTGTACTTACTTTGATGTAATTTTTGTTTTTTAATGGCTGTATATCTTATCTTTCTTGAATATTTGCTTTCTTTACTAATGTTCTGCCGGATTTCTCTTTTAAACTCCCTCATCCTTTTTTCAGCCAGCTTTTTATTTGAAAAAAACAAGAACTTGCGTTTAATATTTAAGTTTATAAGAATCTTTTCTACATTATTTTTTGAATCCAGTTCATCTAACATATTTTCCAACACTTTTAATGACCCCGGATAAATTTTTTCGCTTTTTTGTTTAAAAAAAATGACATACTGGTTTTTGCCTTCGTATTTGATCCTGGGGTTTAATATTCCTTCCTTTTTATCTTCGGTTTTTTTGTCTGTTTTATCGTTAATTTCAGTATGTGTGTTAATTGTTATTACAGGTTCATTGTTTTCCTGATCAGTTGTTTGGTTTGTAGTGTTATCAAGTCTTGCAGTGTTATCCGTTTCACCAATTTCATTCGTTATCTTTATTGGGTTATCACTACTATTATTAATATTAAATCTTGTGGGTTTACTCTTTATTCTAATATTATGAGAAGGTGTATTGATAATTTGCGTATTTATGGTATCCATTACCTTGGTATTTATAGCTGGATTAACAACATCTGGTAATTGAACAGTTATATCCTGAATACTTTCGACAACCTTAGGTATGTTATCTACAGGTGTTTTTTGTTTAAGGAAAATTATTGATACACCTACAATTCCTGAAAATGCTATTGGTAAAATTAGTTTGAGGTTTAGCAATGTACTGAAGATATTCGCAGATGGACTTACCTGATTTACAAATTTTTTGTAAAAGCTTTTCTTTGGTACATAGTCAACATTTGTCTTATCTATCACCTGATCAAATAATTGGTCACGTTCCCCCTTGTCAGCATTTTCTTTAAGGATAGAAATTCGCACCAATTCCTCCAAAATGTCGATATGTTGTTTTTTATTCTGCATCGGCAAATTTTTTCTTTACATATCCTTCCAGTTGTTTGTATATTTTCGCTTTTAACCTCCCGTAATAAACCTTTAGTTGTTGTTCCGGTTTATCAACATATTTTGAAATTTCTTTATACGAATAACCGCTACTTTTTTGAAGCAATA
>JBNLCS010000691.1:0-12399 GCA_050303935.1 Bacteroidales bacterium | reverse complement strand
CAGGAGGCTTTGTTTTCACGATTACATCACTGTTTTTTACGTAATGTATATTTTTATTGTTCTTTTTCATGTACATTAACATAAACATATCATCCCCTGAAGCAATATCCGGCCTAACGCCAATATCTTCAAGTATAAGAGCTTTTCTTTTGATTGCCATGTTTGCCCCATTGCACATCACGGCTTTATTATAATAAGCGGCTCCAACTGTTACAGCACTAAGACCATACATTTCAAAAGTTGAAAACTTTGAAATAAAACTATCTTTTACAGTAAACTGGACCGGGGCAATTATCATGTCAGCATTGGTTTTTGAATAAAATGCCACCAAGGTTTGTAACCATTTAGCTGGCTGTATACAATCGGCATCGGTAAAAACAATAACCTCACCATTTGATGCGTTTAAAGCCTTTTTGATTGCTGTTTTTTTACCTTGCTCTCCTTCTTGCAAATGCAGCAATTTAAATCGCTTATCCAATTTTATCATGTCCTCAAGCAAAATAACTGTTCTATCTTCAGAATGGTCATTTACAAGAAATATATTTACATTATCGTGTGGATATTGCTGATTTTTTAATGCCAATATTAATTTTTTAACATTAGCCTCTTCATTTCTTAAGGGTATAACAATATCAACTTGTATGTTCAAGTTTTCTTTTGGAATGTTATTAAAATTGCTTGTTTTAAGAAACCCCTTTCGGTAATGGCACATTAAACAGAAATAAATTAAAGTAACTAGAAGGATAACTATTCCAGGAATATAAGCCATTAAATAAAATGGTTATTTATTATTAAAATGTTCTTCCATTTTTGCAAGCATCTCCCTGATACTAATCGGCTTGGTAAGATAATCATCACAACCTGCATCATAACACTTTTGTTTTTCTTCTTCAAGGGCATTGGCTGTCTGGGCAATAACCGGGGTTTTTCTTATTCTTTTTATTTGTTTTGTTGCCTCATATCCATTCAATTCAGGCATTTGGATATCCATTAAAACAAGATCAATTTTATCGTTATTTTTAAAAAACTCCACAGCTTTTTTCCCATCATCGGCATGAATAATATTAATTTTGGTCTGTTGTAAAAAAGTTTCAAGAAATTTAAAACTAAAACGGTCATCTTCAGCTATAAGAAGGGTTTTATCAGACCAGTCATAATTTATTTTACTTCGCTGAATGGTTGGCCTTTCAATTCCAGAAGTTTTTGCCTTTTCGTATGGTATTGTAAATTTAAATTCAGAGCCCTCTCCTTCCTTCGAAACCAAGCTCATTTCCCCATCCAAAAGTTCAATTATTGCTTTTGAAATTGCCAGTCCCAAGCCTGACCCACCATATTTTCTGCTTGCAGAATGGTCAACCTGGGTAAACCTGTCAAATATCAGATTTTGTTTTTCACGGGGTATACCGATCCCGGTATCTTTAACATAAAATTCAAGAACATTATTTTTCTCATTTAACCTATAGCCAAATTCTATGTATCCTTTTTCAGTGAATTTGTATGCGTTTCCAACAAGGTTAGTTAATACTTGTCTTAACCTTACCGGATCAGTTTTTATATTGCTCTTATCATTGGTGAAATGTTTTTTCATTCTCATTTTCACCTCTCTCTTATCTTTGAAAAGCTTATTGGACAAAAAGGAAGTATAAATCTGGTTCATAAGTATATTCAATGAAATATCCTTCTTTTCTATCCTTATTTGTCCAGCCTCAATTTTTGAAATATCAATAATGTCATCTATGAGGTTAACTAAAATTTTACTGTTGTTGTAAATTATTTCGACAAATTTTTTGCGGTTACTTTCAGGCGTATCATCATTTTCAATAAGTTCTATAAAACCAAGTATCCCATTTATGGGTGTTCTTATCTCATGAGACATATTTGCCAAAAAGGCAGATTTTAATTTATCTGATTCTTCCGCTTTAACCTTTGCCTGGACTAACTCAAATTCTAACTGGGCACGGTGCAGGGCAACAGAAGCTTGATGGACAAATGTTTCAACAATATGTTTGTTAACAATTATATTCTTGTTACGTGTCAAAATAAGAATATTCCCGAGGATCTTTCTATCGCGGGCCATTCTAATAGCATATACCTTATTCAAATGGTACTTTTTCTTAATTTCATTGTAATATTTGGGTTCTACCCCTAGTAAATTAGCAATCTCTTCAGTTTCATTTATTTGAACAAGGTATCCCAAATCATATTTTTCACTTATTTGGCCTTTCAGTGGAATTTCACTACCAATTATTTTTTTTCCCGCTAATTTTTCAATGCTTAACAAGTCTGCAATTTCTATACCCGAATAACTTACTGCTTTAAAAACATTTCTATCTTCATTATAACTGTAAGTAACTATTGTAGCATTATTCAAGTACTCATGCATTTTATCGGCAATATATTTGTAAATATTGTCCAATTGGGACAGCCCCATGAGCTCAAGAGCAGAATTACTAAGAAAAATGAGGTTATCCTGATAAACGCGTTCTTTTAGTTCAGATAATTTTCGTTCTGTTATATCCCTTGAATTAACAACAATTCCCCGTATCGCAGGATTCGATAATTGATTCGTTAATATACTTTCAACATAAACCCATTTCCTATTTATATTCAAACCTCTGAATTCTACGCTTCGTACACGTTGAGGAAACCGTAACACCTCATCAAAAGAGTCCCTAAACAAAGGCTGGTCTTCTTTATGAATTAAGTTAAATACAGATTTTCCCCATAATTCTTCATAACTAAATTTTGAAATTTTACCCTGTTCTGCATTTTCATATATAATATTTCCTTTTCGGTCAAGTATAGTTATGGCATCGCTAGAATTTTGCAACAATGATCTGAACCTTGCTTCACTATCCTTAATCATTACCTCCATTTTCTTTCGTTCAGTAATATCCATAGCAATACCTGTAATTCCTGTTACTTCACCATTCTCATTCACAATTGGGGTTTTGTAGGTTTCAATCCAGTTATTGCCTTCAACTGATTTACTAAAATCCTCTCCTTTATAGGATTTTCCACCGCGCATAACCTCTATATCATTTCTAATGGTTTTTTCAGCTATTTCGCCGGAAGCAAGGTCAAAATCCGTTTTACCTACAATATCGTTAAAATTTTTACCATGGTATTTTGAAAAAGCCTTATTTACAGTAACATACTTTCCTTCACTATCTTTCAGCCATATCAAGTGTGGAATATTGTCCATAATTGCTCTTTGCTGGCTCTTTACATTTGCCAGGTTAAACTCAAGTTCTTTTTGTTCGGTTATATCAGAAACTATAGTTGCAAATTTATCAGCATTAATAACGCTCCCTGACAAAAAAACACTTCTATGCCACAACCATTTTATTTCATTATTGTCTTTTAGAATTCTGTAATTCAGGGTAACCGCCCTCCTTCTGCCTGTTTCACTTAATTTAAAGATCAGGTCTTTTTTTTGTTTATCTTCATGATGCAATATATCAAATAGTACTTCCCTGTTTTTACTGAATTCTTTTGGCTTCAATCCAAAAATTTTTTCAAATGCCGGGTTTACATAATGTATTTGATTCTTATCCCATATTATTATACAATCATTAACTTTTTCCGCAAACCTTTTAAATATTTTTTCATTCTCGAAATTGTATACTTCTTTAAGATCTTTAGCTAAAAATATTACCTGATCTTCTTTTGTTTCATTATTTTTAAATGGCATAAATACCACTTCAAAAAAAACATCACTGTTATTTGAAAGCCTAAGCAGGTCTGTTGATACTTTTCCCTGCCTAATGGTACCTTTTATAATTTTTTCCCATTTGCTAATATCCCTTTTATTAAAATATTTATTAATCTTGGTCAGATAATCCTGCTCCAGTTGAAAATGTTTATTTAAAAAATCATTAGCGTATACCAACTCCAGTTTATCATTTATAACACCGGCAATTACTGACAAATTATTAAATATCTGATCGAGTATGTGACTACGGTAAGAAATATTGGTATGCCCAGGATTTACCAACGCAAAAATATACTCGTCATCTTTGTTGCCAAAAATATTTTTTTGTATCTGTGCAACATAAATTATTTTTTCACCGTCAGCATTTCTAAAAACAGCACTTATTTCGTCTTCTTTGAGTTCCTTATAACCATGTAAAATACTTTTGTCCTTCAACAAAGGGTTCCCATTAAAACCCAATTTAGAAAAAAACATTTCATTGCCAGCCAGTAAGCTATTTTTATATAATATGAAGGCTAAACTATTATAATTTTCAAGAAAGAACTTGTATTTTTCTTTCTCATATAAAAGTTCACTTATATTAATATTATCGGTTGGTATATTCATTAAAATCACAATTTAACCAATGGTTAAATGCTCTTTTTATACAATTAAACAGTGAAAATTAAAGTTTGTTATTCACATACAACTTTATAATTAATGCCCCCTTCGTTTTATTTCATCACGTATTTCAGAAGCTTTCTCGTAATCTTCATTCATAACTGCCTCTTCAAGCATTTTATTCAGCTCATCCAAATCGTAGTTCTTCATTTTACTTGAAGATGTTGTTTCTTCTTTAACTTTACTTTTTTGTTGAGACGTCGCTTCAGTGGTGCTTTTTTGTTTTTTATCAAAATCAATAACAATTCCCGAACGGTTCATAATCTCTTCAGTAGTGTAAATTGGGCATTTAAACCGCAATGCCAACGCTATTGCATCTGAGGTTCGAGCATCAATATCGATTCTTTTTTTCCCATTATCACAAGTAAGCTTTGAGTAAAATACACCTTCTTCAAGCTTATAAATATTTACTTCAAGTAATTTTATTGAAAAAGATTGTGCAAAATTTAAAAATAGATCATGGGTCAATGGTCTTGGGGGGTGTAACCCCTCAAGTTGTATAGCGATAGACTGTGCTTCAAATCCCCCAACTATAATAGGAATTCTTCGATCACCTTGTTCTTCTGTCAATACAAGCGCATAGGCCCCTGATTGTGTTTGACTATATGAAATCCCAAGTACATTCAGTTTTATTTTATCCATTTATCCGTTTATATTCTACAAATTTCATTACAAAAATAATGAATAGAATTTATAGATTTTATTTTTATATAGTTAAATACCCACTTTAATTAATAGCTATCAATATTGAAATAATAAATATTCAATTTTACTATTTCATACTATAAAGTTAAAAAAAGGTTCAAAAACACCCAATTATAATCAAAAATTGGATATTATTAATAAATTCTTTTATAAAATTCACCCCATGAAAGAAACTACCTAATCTATTCTCATTAAAAAAGAAACAATTATAGATAAAAATCTTTGTATATAATTTTTTGTTTTATATCTTTGCGAGCCAAAATAATGAATGTAGTATAAAATTGTAATAATGTACGCAATTGTAGACATAGCAGGACAACAGTTTAAAGTTGAAAAAAACAACAAATTATTTGTTCACAGACTAGAAGATAAAGAAGGTTCAACAGTATCCTTTGATAAAGTTTTACTTATTGATAAGGATGGTAAAGTCTCAGTTGGAGCACCTGTTGTTGATGGCGCAACTGTTGTAGCAAAGGTAGTCTCTCATCTCAAAGGCGACAAAGTACTTGTTTTTAAGAAAAAAAGAAGAAAAGGGTACCAAGTTTTAAATGGACACCGTCAATTTTATACAGAGCTTGTTATAGAAGATATTTTAGAAAAAGGACAAAAGCCAAAAGCAGCCTCAAAAACTACTGATAAAAAAGAAGAACCTGCAAAGAATGTAGAAAAAGAGGACACAACAGAAACAGCTATGGCCACAAGTCCTTCTAAAGAACCGGTAGCACCTGCTACTAAAAAAGAGGAAAAGCAAGATACAAATAAAGAAGAGAAAAAGTCAGCAGCTAAAAAACCAGCGGCTAAAAAAACCACTCCAAAAAAAACAGAAACAAAGAAAGCAGCCCCTAAAAAGGCAGAAGCTAAAACTGAAAAAAAAGCAGCGCCAAAAGCTGATAAAGATAAAGAAGAATCAGAGTCAAAAGAATAATTTAAACATAGTAAACCATGGCACATAAAAAAGGAGCCGGTAGTTCAAGAAACGGTAGAGAATCAGAAAGTAAAAGACTAGGTGTAAAACTTTTTGGAGGCCAGTCTGCAAAAGCAGGAAACATTATTGTTAGGCAACGTGGAACAAAACACCATCCGGGTCAAAATGTAGGTATTGGAAAAGACCATACATTATTTGCCCTAATAGATGGAACAGTGGAATTTAAACGTAAAAAAGATAACAAGTCTTATGTTTCCATTGCTCCTGTTACCACTGAAAGTTAATTTTATAACATAAAACTTATTACCCCTGTATTGAACATTAAATGTTAAAGCAGGGGTTTTTTATTTTAACCAAACCAAATTTAAATACAATGCTTACAGTTAATCTTCTCCGCGAAAAAAAGGAATACATAATTAGTAGGTTAAAAGTTAAAAATTTTGATGCATCGATAACAATTGATGAAATTTTGTATTTAGATGACGAAAAAAGAAAATGCATTCAACAAGCAGAAGGATTGCAGGCTGAGATGAATAAGATTTCAAAAGAAATAGGGATGCTTTTCAAACAAGGGAAGAAAAATGAAGCAGAAAACGCCAAACAGAAAACATTTGATATAAAAGAAGAAATTAAAAAAAGTCAGGAAAAATTATCCAATATTAACGAACAGATATCACAAAAGCTGGTATTAATTCCCAACATCCCACATGAGATGGTACCACAAGGAACAAGCTCAGAAGATAATGAAGAAATTAAATCGTGGGGAAACATACCGGAACTACCCAGTGACGCAAAGCCACACTGGGAACTTGCAGAAAAATATGACTTGATTGACTTTGAATTGGGAAATAAACTAACTGGTTCCGGATTTCCGGTATACAAAGGTAAAGGTGCTAAACTTCAAAGGTCTCTCATTAACTTTTTTCTTGATGAAGGAGAAAAAGCTGGTTACAATGAAGTACTTCCTCCTATTTTGGTTAATGAAGATTCAGGGTTTGGCACAGGACAATTACCTGATAAAGAAGGTCAAATGTATAAATTAGCAGAAGACAATTTCTTTTTAATACCCACGGCAGAAGTTCCTGTGACAAATATTTACAGAAACATTATTTTAAACGAAGAAGACCTTCCAATTAAAAATATAGCTTATACCCCCTGTTTCAGAAGGGAGGCAGGCTCATATGGAAAAGATGTGCGAGGATTAAACCGTTTGCACCAATTTGATAAAGTGGAGATTGTACAAATACAACACCCAGATAAATCATACGATACCCTGAATGAAATGGTTGCCCATGTGGAATCACTTGTCCAAAAACTGGAATTACCGTACCGCATAGTGAGGTTGTGCGGTGGAGACATAAGTTTTAATTCCGCAATGACTTATGATTTTGAGGTATTCTCCGCAGCACAAAAAAGATGGCTTGAAGTAAGTTCTGTTTCAAATTTTGAAAATTTTCAAGCTAATCGTTTAAAACTACGTTATAAAACAAAAGGAGAAAAAAAGAACTACCTGGCACATACACTTAACGGAAGCGCTTTGGCCCTTCCGAGGATCGTAGCAGCGTTGCTGGAAAACAATCAAACAAACGAAGGCATTAACATTCCTGAGGTACTAACCAAATATACTGGTTTCGCTAAAATAAATTAATACAGTTATATAAGAAATTTAACCCCGAAATCTATTTTGTTGCTAGGGGCGAATTATTTAATAAGTTCGTAAAGCAGTCTCCAAGATTTCAGTTTGCTGAGCTACATTGTTGTATTTTTTTTGAAAAATCAACTCTCCTTTATCGTTATAAAAGTTCCACTCCCCAATCCTTGAATTATTGCTATATTGCCCTTGTTCTTTAACATTTCCATTGGCATACCATTCTCTAAAAAAGCCTGTTATTGAATCATTGCTGAAATTTGCCTCGTATTCCTTGGTGCCGTCATCATACCATTTAATCCAGGTACCATTCATTTTACCATTAACAAAACTGCCTTTTCTCTTCATTGTACCATCAAAATAATACGAAAGGATTTCACCTTCAATTATCCCTTCTTTATACTTCCTTACTTCTTTAATTGTTTTCCCATCTTCATACGGTATAATACAAATACCAGAGAATGGTTTGACTTCACCATCCAAATATAAAATTTCATCACCAACCTTCTCATAAGATAGAATCACCCTGTCTTTTGAACAACTTACAATTGTTAAAACCACAACTAAAAAAATGTATTTATACCATTTCATTTTCAAACAATTAAACTTTCAATTATTTAACGCCCGTTAAACAAGTTGTGTTTGTTATACTTGATTAAAGTGCTTATTTATAAATTAAACAATGTTTTTTATTTGATTAAAGTTTTTCAAAAACATTTTAACTTTAATATTTGTTAAATCATATTTTCTATAATCATCATATGCTTGAAAAACATAAATTTCTTGAAATAATCACAAACACGCCCCTTGTATCTATTGACCTGATTATTAAGAATAAAAAAAATGAAGTACTGCTTGGGTATAGAAACAACAGACCTGCAAAAGGTTTTTGGTTTGTTCCCGGTGGCAGAATTAGAAAAAATGAAACTATAGATGAGGCTTTTGAAAGAATTTTGGCAGCTGAAACAGGTATGATATTTCAAGGGGAAAAGAAACTACTTGGTGTATATGATCATATTTATAATGACAATTTTGCCAATGTACCAAATATTAACACACATTATGTGGTAATTGGATTTGAAATTCAAGTCAATAACAATGTTACGATAGTTAAAGATGAACAACATAAAGAATATAAATGGATAAAAATTAATGAGATCCTTCAATCGGACAATGTGCATAAAAACACCAAAAATTATTTTCGATAACTCAATATAGAGTTAATTAACATATTTTTAATTTTTTTTAGTTTTTATTTGAACAAATTAGATGTAATTTTATTTTCATTATTTTTTGAAAAATAATTATGTATAAATACAATTTTAATAGTATAAAAACGTTGTAAAAAAATGCTTAATAGCATAATTCACTCTACTTGGTATTATTTTTGAGGGGATACGAATTTAGGTAGGATATTTAAGATAGTTTCATGATAGTTAAGAACCAGTTAGCAGCCTGTTTAATATTATTTGTATTAATTTTAATGTATTCTTGCAACAACAATGCTCGATTTGAAGCAATTCCTGTTGAAGAAGTACAGCGTAACGATTTTATTGATAAAATTACGGTATCGGGGGAGATGGAATCTTCACAACCTCAAAGCATTAATTGTCCAATGGTTAGGGCACAAGTTACCATAAAATACCTTGTTGAAGATGGCCGTTTTGTTAACAAAGGGGACACGTTGGTGATACTTGAATCGTCTGATTTAGAAAATGACTACATTGAATCTCTTAAGAATCTTGAGAAAAGTATTTCTAATTATCATAAGACAAAAGCGGACCTTGAACTCCAAATATTAATGCTTAAAACCCAGGTTGAAACGATTGAAACTGATGCAAGGATTAAGCAGTTAGATTCTGTACAACTCAAATTTGCCTCCCCCGTTAGAAAACAAATCTTAGAGTTGGAACTGGAAATGTCAAGCATTAAAAAAGAACAAATTGTAAAAGAGCTTGAATTTCGTGAAAGTATTAAAAAGTCAGAATTGCAGAAAATGCAACTTCGAATAAAACAACAGGAAAACAGATTGAGCAGAACCAAAGAAACCCTTGATAAATTAGTTATTATTTCTAATGCTTCGGGTTATGCTGTACGTGCAATGTCATACAGAACAGGTGACAAAGTTAAAGAAGGAGAAATGATTTATCAGCGTTATCCCATATTGCAAATTCCGAACCTTGAGAAAATGCAAGTAAAATTATCATTAAGTGAAGCAAATTTTAAAAGGGTTAAAAATGGTCAGAAGGTAAATATCAATATTGATGCGATGCCTGGAATTACAATGAAAGGAAAAGTAAAATATAAAGAGCCCGTTGGGAAACCGATTAATAGGAACTCAAAAGTAAAAGTGTTTACAACGGTTGTTTCAGTAGATTCTTTAGCAGGAAAAATCATGCCCGGCATAACCGCAAAATGCGATATTATTTTGGAACAAATTGATGATACACTTGTAATTCCATATGTTTCAGTATTTGATGATGATAGCGCAAAATATGTTTTTGTCAAACAAAATAAAAGCTTTGAAAAAAGAAAGGTGGAACTTGTAACCAACAATAATAATCTGGGAGTAATAAAATCAGGTGTGGTTGAAAATGAAATGATAGCTCTGATTAGGCCTCCTGAATCACTCCAAAAAATTAAAAAACTAAATGAAAAAAATAACATTACTGTTGCCGATAGTACTTTTGTTATGTTGCAAAAATAATGAGGGGTATGAGGTTGAAACGACCTCGGTAAAATACGGCACTTTTTATCTTGATGTCACAGAGGAAGGTTCTATTGATGCAACAAGTGCCATTAATATTACATCCCCTACAGCTTCGTATCGTTCCAGCCAGCTGAAAATCAATAAAATTATTGAAGATGGTGCAAAAGTAAATGCAGGAGATACGGTGATTATTTTTGATCAATCGGAAGTATTAAAATCTATGCTTGACCGCGAAGCAGAACTTGAAATTGCGGAAGCTGAATTAGAAAGGCTTATTACCTCCCATAAATCAAAAATAAGTGAATTGGAATCTAATCTCAGGATCACTGAAATATCGCATCAAATATCAGAAATTAACTTTGAACAATCAGCCTACGAGGCAGATATTACCAGAAAAGAAATAAAACTTGACCTTGAAAGGGCAAATATTACATTAAAAAAAGCTAAGACGGAAATAGAAAACCAAAAAAAAATACATACAGAAGAAGAACAACAGGCCAGATTAAATATCAAACAAATAAAAGCAGAAGTTGAAGAAGCGCGAGCTACATTGGATAAAATGTTTGTAACCACACCAGCTCCGGGTATTGCAATCATAAAAAGAAACTGGGCAACCAGGAACAAATGGCAGGTAGGTGATCAAACGTGGTCAGGAAACCCATTAATTGACTTACCGGATTTAAGCGAATTAAAAGTGGTAGCAGACATAAACGAGGTAGATATCTCAAAAATACGACTAGGCCAGTCGGTTGAAATAAAACTGGATGCATTTTCAGATACCTCGTTTCAAGGAACGGTAACCAAAATAGCGAATTTAGCCGGATATAAAAACTGGGATTCAAAAATTAAAGTTTTTCCCATTGAAATTCTCATCAAAGGCACAGCTGAAATTTTAATGCCAGGTATGACTGTGAGTTGTAAAATTAACGTAGACAAACTGGAAGACAAAACATATGTGCCTCTTGAATCTTTGTTTAAAAGTGGAATTGAAGAGTACGTATATGTTAAATCTGGTACAGGGTTTAAAAAGAAAGTAGTTTCTACCGGGCTTTCAAATAATGATTATATTGTTATTGAAGAAGGTTTAAAGAAAGACGAAATAATAGCTTTAGGTGATCCTTACATAAATGATGAAAAGAATAACTCAGAAAATTAAAATTACAAAAATTTTTACACCAAATTTAATAAGGATGAAACAACAACGTATTCATTATCTGTACAAAATTACCCCAATACACTTTAAAATACTTATTGTGTACATAGTTGCATTCCTTTTTAATGCATGTTCAAACAATGAGAAGATCGAAAGGCTTACTATACAAAAAGGCAAATTCAGAGGAAGTATAAGTGAAACCGGTGAATTACAAGCAGTAAATGCATATACCATAATGAGCCCTGATTTCAGACGCTTTGGGAGACTCATGATAACGTATCTGGTTGAACATGGTAAAGAGGTGAAAAAAGGGGACTTAGTTGTCAGTTTGGACCCGGCAAGCATAATGAGTTATATAGTAGACCGGGAAACACGCCTGGAAAAAGACCTGGCGGATCTGAAAAAAATGGAAGCACAACATGCTAGCCGGTTAGCTTCACTACAAGCAGATTTAAATTCAACGTTGGCCAATTTTGAAATGAAAAAGCTTGAACTGGAAAAGTTTCAGTTTGAATCTGAAAAAAAGAAGAAAATGAAAGAATTGGAATTTCAGCAAGCACAAATTAGGCTGGACAACCTTAAAATAAAAATGGAAAATGAAAAAACCATTATGCAAAATGAAAAGAGAATTCAGCAAATAAGAATAATGGGCCGTAAAGATGACTTAAAGAAAGCTTATGAGGCTAAAAAAGATTTGAATTTATATTCAGAAAGCAATGGGGTAGTTCAAATTAGAGAAAGTTGGAGTACAGACCAAATGCTAAAAGTAGGGGATGAAATTTGGCGTGGCATGCCCCTTGTTAGCATACCCGATTTAAGCGAAATGAAAGTAATTACACAGGTAAATGAAACAGATATTTCTAAGGTTAAAAAGGGACAAAAA
>JBNLCS010000690.1:0-2750 GCA_050303935.1 Bacteroidales bacterium | reverse complement strand
AGTGGGAACTGGCATCAAAAAATAAAGCCGATGAAAAATATGTGGTTTGTAATGCTGATGAAGGAGACCCGGGAGCATTTATGGACCGCTCAATACTTGAGGGGGACCCCCACTCTGTCCTTGAAGCCATGGCAATTTGCGGATATTGCATAGGGGCCCAAAAAGGGCTGATATACGTACGGGCTGAATATCCGTTAGCCATTGAACGATTAAAAATAGCCATTAAACAAGCAGAAGAAACAGGGCTACTTGGTAAAAATATTATGGGTACTTCGTTTTGTTTTGAAATAGAACTCAAATATGGTGCCGGGGCTTTTGTTTGTGGCGAAGAAACAGCACTTATTCATTCTATGGAAGGACTGCGGGGCGAGCCAACTCTAAAACCGCCATTCCCGGCCGAGTCAGGTTACCTGGGAAAGCCCACCAATGTTAATAATGTGGAAACACTGGCAAATATTCCGGTTGTTATTAATAAAGGGGCGGAATGGTTTAATAATATTGGTACTGAGAAATCCAAAGGAACAAAAGTATTTGCACTTGCCGGAAAGATTAATAATGTTGGATTGATCGAAGTACCCATGGGAATCACATTACGGGAAGTAATTTATGAAATTGGTGGTGGTATAAAAAACGGAAAAAATTTTAAAGCTGTGCAAACAGGTGGCCCCTCAGGAGGTTGCTTAACAGAAAAACATTTGGACACACCAATTGATTATGATAACCTGGTAGCAGCAGGATCAATGATGGGGTCAGGTGGTATGATCGTAATGGACGAAGATGACTGTGCAGTGGATATTGCTAAATATTTTCTTGATTTCACGGTTGAAGAATCCTGTGGTAAATGTGCCCCGTGCAGAATTGGAAACAAACGATTGCTCGAGGTACTGACGAAAATTTCAAAAGGAAATGGAACCAAGAAAGATATTGACCTCCTGATAAACATGAGCCATGTTATTAAAGACACATCTTTATGTCAATTGGGAGGCTCCTCGCCCAACCCGGTTTTGTCAACCATTGCAAATTTTAAAGACGAATACCTTGCCCACGTAGAGGAGCATAAATGTCCATCAGGGGTTTGTAAAGACCTGATGTCATATGAAATTGTTGCCGAAAACTGTGTTGGTTGCACAGCATGTGCAAGAGCCTGTCCGGTGGGTTGTATTTCAGGTGAAAGAAAAGAAGTGCACACCATTGACAAATCACTTTGTATCAAATGTGGGGCATGTTTTGAAAAATGTAAGTTTAACGCTGTAATTGTAAACTAATCAGAATGGAATTAATAACATTATATATAGACAACCAGGAAGTAGAAGTAAAGAATGGCAGTACTATACTTAAAGCTGCAAAAAAGCTTGGCATAGATATACCAACGCTTTGTTATCTTAACCTTGAAGATTTATGCATTGAAAATAAACCAGCCGGATGCCGTGTATGTGTGGTTGAAGTTGAAGGACGCAGAAACCTTGCCCCTGCATGTGCTACAGAGGTAATGCCAGGAATGAAAGTAAAAACAAACAGTGTACGGGTATTGAATGCCCGGAAAACAGTTATGGAATTCATCATTTCTGATCACCCCAAAGATTGCTTATCATGCGCTAAATCAGGTAAATGCGATTTACAGGACATGGCAATTAAAACAGGTGTCAGGGATATCCCATATGCCGACATTGCCGAGATGTCAACGTATCGCGAAGATACTTCCCCTTCAATTATAAGGGAAATGGATAAGTGCATTATGTGCCGAAGATGTGAAACCATGTGTAACGATTTTCAAACGGTTGGGGCTTTGCATACCATAAACCGGGGATTTGAGTCTGTTGTTGCCCCGGCTTTTGAAATGAACCTTGAACATTCTCCATGCACATATTGTGGTCAATGTGTAGCTGTTTGCCCAACCGGGGCATTAACAGAAGTTGATCATACCCCTGATATCATCAGGGCGTTGGCCGATCCCTCAAAAACAGTTGTTGTACAAACAGCCCCAGCAGTAAGGGCCGCGTTGGGTGAAGAATTCGGGCTTGAAGCAGGTACATTGGTCACTGGTAAAATGACAGCCGCTTTACGACATCTTGGTTTTGATTATGTGTTTGATACAGATTTTGCGGCAGACCTTACCATCATGGAAGAAGGCACAGAACTTCTGGGAAGGTTGTCAAAATACCTTGAAGGGGATAAAGATGTAAAAATCCCCATATTGACCTCATGTTGCCCGGGGTGGGTAAATTTCTTTGAATACAATTACCCTGAATTAAAAGATGTTCCTTCAACGGCTAAGTCACCACAACAAATGTTTGGGGCCATAGCAAAATCCTATTTTGCCGAAAAGAAAAACATTAACAGGAAAGATATGATAGTTGTGTCGATCATGCCTTGCCTGGCCAAAAAATATGAATGCCAACGTGACGAATTTAAGGTAGGTGACAATCCTGATGTAGATTTTTCAATTTCCACGAGAGAATTGGCAACTTTAATAAAACAAGCAAATATTGACTTAAAAAAACTTCCTGACGAAGACTTTGACGCCCCTCTGGGAGAATCTACCGGGGCAGGTGTTATTTTTGGGGTTACCGGTGGTGTTATTGAAGCAGCAACACGTACAGCTTATGAATTATTTACCGGAAAATCATTAGAAAAAGTAGACTTTAACCAACTACGTGGAATGGACGGAATTCGATCAGCAACAGTAGACTTTAATGGAACTCCAATAAAAATTGGGATAGCTCATGGACTTGGCAATGCCAGGAAGTTAC
>JBNLCS010000689.1:0-3888 GCA_050303935.1 Bacteroidales bacterium | reverse complement strand
AATAATGTTTTTTATAAACCAATACCCCTCCTGAAAAATAACCTAAAAACAACGATATTAAAAGCATACTATTCGAGAATTGAACGGTACTAAAAAGTGACAACATGGTTGCTGTTATCAAACTGGTACAACCCGATAGATAAACTACTATAAAATGCAGAAGGTCTACCTTTTCTGTAGTTTTCATTTTTTTGGAAAAAACAAAGTCTTTCCAATGTTTCCACAATACCTGACAAGTACCGTATGTCCAACGCATCCACATTTTCTCCAAGGCATCAAGAGATGCAGGTATCCATTCCCCCGTTTCTATGGAAAGTGATTTTCCATAATAATCATTGGTGTAACAATGAACAGATTTAAGGATATCTTCCGTAACCATCACATTATTGCGATAATATTGCAACCATGGCCCGGTTTTATCCAGAACATCTTTTCTCCACATACCGTTATGTCCGCTAAAAACGGTAAAGCCCCCATACCCTTTTAAGTTATTTCTGTATCGTAGTAAATTCTGTGATACCCCAATTGATTGGGTAAGATGATTAAAATGGTTGTTTGTAGCAACTATATTATACTGTAAATATCCTAGTTTAGGATCTGTTTCAAATTCTAATACTGATTTTTCAATCAAACTTTTTTCAATTGGCAAGGTGGAATCCACATCCAGAAAAACAACAAACTCCGAATCAATTATGTTTTCATGGGCCAAATCCAGGTTACCAGGCTTAAGCCCTTCACTTTGGTGGTTATACAAAAATTTAATATTTATACCTTCATCTTTTTTTTCAAGAACATAACTTTTCCAATTCACATAATCGTTTGAACTGGTGTTTTTTGAATTGTCCACTACTACTATTTCCTTGCTTCCTTTGTATTTTAAACTTACTATATTGTCAAGAGTCAATTTTGCTACTTCATAAGGTTCTTGATAAGAGGGTATAACAAATGCTACAGAAGGATAGTGTCTTGTTTTATTGGCTGGTATAAGTATATCCCGGTTTTTTTTATAAAATATAGTAGATTTTAAATCTAAAACAGATTGATAGATGCCCTGAAAACTATAAAATAAAGTTACAGGAATCAACACAATTAACTGTGCGCTTAAGTCTGATTTTAATAAATTTAGCTGAAATATTGTTACAACAATTGTCAAAACTATTATAAACAATATTGTTCCCTGATTAACAAATCCCCTATAAATTAGCGACCTATGTTTACCTTTTGCAAAATCCCCATCCTTATCAGTCATAACACAAGGTTTAACTTAGTTTTTTAGTATTGATTTATTTTTATTTTAACTATTACCAAAATTTTTGTTTATTATTTTCCCACCTGAAAATACTCTCTTCCCTTCCCCTTGATAAATTTCTTAACACCATTACACAACCTTTTGGAACATTCTTAAAATCTATAAAATAGTCACCAGCCTTTTTCTGATCAATAATATGCCAGCCATTTTTATTTATATATAATAACTGGTATTCATCCCCCGGTTCCACAATATTAAAATTGTTTCTAGACATGTAACGTATGGAAGATATTGATACTCTTTTACCGGCATCTACAGCTACCCATGATTTTTTGGGTGCATTAAAGTTTGTCCTTATATCGTTATCAAAAGCGTTGTCAAAAACAACATCTTCTTCAGTATCCAAATCAGAATTAAATCCATAAACATCACCTGCAACCTGAGTTTTATTATTGCTCTTGTTGGTATAAAACAGGTTTATTTCGGCAATATGTATGTCAACTGAATCATTTGAAAGATAACGATAATATCGGGATGACTTATCTGTCCCTATTTTATATTCCCGAAAATCATACGTAGCAGTATCTATTTCAAACAGCGTTTGAAATTCACGAAAATCTTTAAAATCGGAACCCTGGATTTTGGCGCCGATCATACCTTCTGAATAGGTCCTCATAAAATATTTTGGATAAAACTTTCGATATAAACGTATATTGTCATATTTATTGGTTTCCATGGTGATGTATTCAATTTGCCCCTTTATATCAGAAGGAAAAATAAAAGGTTCTGTCAATAAGTTAATTTTATCCATGTTATACGTACCTGATATATAGATACAATCGCGTCCCATGTTTTTAAATACTGCTTTATTTCTTTTACTCCTGGTGTACGCAACAGGAGTTAAAATAGTACCCGGCCCTATCACAAACAGATATACCAATTCACCATCCTGTATTTCCCTGCCTTTAATTTTTAGTTCAATAGTTCCCTGGATATTTCCGGTATATTCATCTGAAACATTTTCAAGATAATTGTTCTGAAAAAAAGGAGGAATATCTTTCACTTCTTCATGAAATGAGAGAGATTTTTTATTTATTTCAAATCTGTTTCTAAAAACTGTGGTTACAGGCACATACCCATCCCCTGCCAACGGACATTTTGCAGGGTTTAGCAATTTAGCCCAGGTTTCTCCTCCATTAAATGGCAATATACTATCTTTATCCAACAATGTAGTCCATGCATGCTTTGTGGTTTCTTTACAATAACGCGGAGTTTGATCAATCCGAACAGGAATTCCCAGGCTTCGCATAACCATTACAATTAGTTGATACCTGTGCTTACATAACCCGGATTTAAACCTGTGTTGGTCAATACCACCCAAGTAAGGGACAAAATTAAGTTTATCACTGAAATGAAAAGGCTCAGCCAATTTCAAGTTTATAAATTCACAAATTTCTTTTGGCGATTCTTTATTTTTAATTGAATCTTCATAATGAATGTATTTGTTGTACATAAATTCCCTCCAATATTGCAAAGGCTCTTCGTTCACCCGGTAAGGTAATATCCATTCACAGAACTCTTCAAATGTAACATGCTTGGCCCAGGGTTTTGTCTCCCATACCATAAAGGCTTTATCAATATTGTTTATTAAAAAATCTGCTGTTATGATATTGTAATCCATAACTTTTCCCAAAGACGAGTTTTCGTATTGCCCTTTGTTTATTTTCAATTCTTCATCTATAAAATCATTAATTTTTTTTTCAGAAATATTATTCTTTTTAAGGGAATCTATTTTGGATAAGATATCAAAAAATGCGGCATCTTCAGGATAATATATGCCATATTTGTCTTTCATGTTCCCTATCAGGAATAACGCTGCTTTATATTGCTTCCGATTTTTATATTTTTTATAGTGGTCTATCACCTTCTTCAACTCTTTTTGATTATTCCCAGATAGTTCCAGCACTTCAACAACATTATCCGGAAGAGGGTAACAGGAAACAAAAAGACATACATAAAAGGAAAATAATATAGGCTTTATGGTACTTTTTATTCTTTTCAACATGTTACAAATAGTAATGTTTATGATTAATTACTCCTTACATCCGGATTTAGCTCCCATATTTCAATAAGCATGAAATAGAATTTACAAGGTGGTAAATATATAATTTTTTTCTTAAATCATTATCCCTTTTGGGTTATAAAATCATTAAAACTTATACTTGATTTTTTATAATCCACACCGTTTTTAATATTCTACGCACAATGCATACCAAACAGAAGTTTTAGAACTTCTTTTACAAAAATATTATCACATTATAAAAAGTAAAGTCCGGAAACTTCGCCCAGCTCGTTGTTTTTATTTGGTTATTCTATGGTTTTCGGGGCAGGCGTACGCCCTTTAATCATAGCATATCATTTAATCATAAAATCATAGTTTAGACAAAAAGCCCGGCTATCGCTAACCAGGCTTATTATTACTATATTGTAGTTAAAAACTACTTGTTTAAATTCGACAAAGTTGCAAACTTTGCCGAGCACCACAGTGCTTTATTTTAGCATTCTACGGCTATCGGTAGTCATAATTTTTTGCTGAAAAATATTAAAAATCAATACCTAAAGCAAAAATAATGGTATAT
>JBNLCS010000688.1:0-9753 GCA_050303935.1 Bacteroidales bacterium | reverse complement strand
TTATTTGAAACAGCACCTATCAAATCTATGGCATCGTCATATTCTTCGGTTAATATCTTTTCAAGAATTTTTCTATCATACAATTCATCTTCAACTATTATCGATCTAATCTTTCTGGTCATGTATTAAAATTGTTTAAATGTCTCATTTTTAACTGTCTCCTTCTTAAGAGATGCTAAGGTTTTTTAGTACCTCTTTACACAATGAGGAAGAAACATCATTTGTATATTTCCACCGGCATTCCATAATTGGGGTTAAAACTCAGTGGCATTGGAAATGCAAGTGTTATTTTTGTTCCGGGATCATCGTTTTCCGGTAAATGCTCCTCCATTTTTACCTCAATTTTTATTCCATAAATTTGCCTGATTAATTCTATTCTTTTTTGTGTGTTAATTAAACCTATTTCACTTCTGTTGGTGTTATTTATTTTGTTAATGTTTTTTGATGCTTTTATACCTATTCCATTGTCAGTGATCCGGCAGATAAGTTTATTATTGTTAAAGCTAAAATCAATATCAATGAACCCTTTTTCTGACTTTGATTTTAATCCGTGTTCAATTGCATTTTCAATAAACGGGTGTATAAGAAGAGGGGGCAATAAAAAAACATCAGGGTTTATATCGTTTTCAACTCGTATGGTTGAATTGTTATTGCCCAAAGGAACGTAATCAAACTTATCTTCATGTCTTAGATGTTGCAGTTTTAAATATAAATCCAAAAAATTGAGTTTTTCCGTGAGTGTTACAAATTTCTTTTTTGAAAAAATCAATATATCTTCCATCAATCTTGAAAAATCACACAAATAATCACTTGCTTTGTTTTTGTCATTGTTTAAAATAAACCAGTTAATAGCCTGTAGCACATTTTTTATAAAGTGTGGGTTTGTATGGCTTTGAAAAGCAAGTAATTCGAATTGGAGTTTTTTTCGTTTGCGGTTAACCAAATTGTTGAATACATAATAGGAAGCGATTAGAATAGCTAAGATCGTTATAACAGAAGGTACTAAGTGATAGGTTTTTTGCAATACGATTATAACCACCTGTAAATATTTTATATTTCTCACTAAAGTAATAAATATTATTACATACATTAAAAAATGTAATTCATACTTTAAAACATTTCAGTTATCATTTCTTAACAGGGAATTTCATGGGATAAAACTACTTTGGTGGAAATATTACTCATAAATTCTTAATAATATGCAACGCTTAGATTGGTTTTTTCTGTTTTTATATGTGATAATCATAGTTTTTATAGGTTGGTTGGTTTCCCGCAAGAATAAGGGGTTTGATTCAATTGCCCTGGCTGACAAATCACTGCCCTGGTGGGTTATCGGGTTTTCATTAATAGCCGCAAATATATCGGCTGAGCAAATTATCGGTATGTCCGGTTCCGGATTTGCAATTGGGCTTGCCGTTGCAAGTTATGAGTGGATGGCAGCCTTTACACTTATTATTATCGCCAAGTTTTTTCTGCCGGTCTTTTATAAAGAAAATATAAAAACAATTCCTCAATTAGCCGAACATCGTTTTAGTAAACAACTAAAAACTATTCTTGCCGTGTTTTGGTTATGTCTTTTTATTCTTGTGAACCTTACATCTGTTTTATTTCTGGGGGCAAAAATGATAGATACAATCTTGCTCGATCAAAATGTGATGCTTTGGGCTATCATTATCCTGGCCCTTATTACTATAGCCTATTCCATAAAAGGGGGGTTAATGTCAATTGCATTTACCGATTATATTCATGTTGGTATACTCGTGATTGCCGGTTTTTATCTTGCATATATTGTATTGAATAATTTTGAGAAGGGTGGGATAGGGGCTAATTTCAGTCATTTGCTAAATACCTTTCCCCAAAAATTCCACATGATAATTCGAGACGGAAAGCATGTTACCCCAAATGGTAGTAATGCATATATGGATATAGCTGGTTTATCGGTGTTGATCGGAGGGTTATGGATAACCAATTTATATTATTGGGGATTTAATCAATATATTATACAAAGGGCTTTTGCGGCAAAAAGTTTGAGAGAAGCACAAAAAGGGATTGCTTTTGCCGGTTTTTTAAAGTTGTTAATTCCATTATTAGTGGTGATCCCAGGTATAGTAGCGTTTGTCATGTTATCTGATGATACGGGCCGGGTTACTACGGAATCAATTATGCAGAATGGTGCAAACTTCATGATCAAACCCGATGGTTCAATTGATAACGACCGGGCATATCCAATGATGGTAAGTATGTTTATGTCAACACCATTTCTTGGAATTATCCTGGCTGCTATTTTAGGGGCTATAATATCTTCCCTGGGTTCAATGGCAAACGCCATAGGGACTATATTTACAGAAGATATTTACAAACCTTTCTTTCAAAAAAAAGAAAATGGAAACCATTCGGTATTGGCTTATAGGGTTTCTGTAATTGTTTCCTTGGCAATAGCGGTTATTATTGCTCCATTTTTAAAGAATTTTGATCAGCTTTTTACATACATCCAGGAATTTACAGGGATTATTAGCCCAGGGATACTTACAATATTCTTATTAGGGCTGTTATGGCCAAAAACTACCAATAAAGCTGCAATTTATGGAGTTATTTTTTCAATTGTTGTAGCTTTAACACTAAAAGCAGCCGAGTTAATTTACATAAATCAATATGGTAATGAAGGTACTTTCAACAGACCGTTTTTTGTATTACCCTTTATGAACCAAATGATGTTAAACCTGGCGATTACAATGTTGTTCGTTGTTGTTTTTAGTCTGGTTGAAGGAAAAGGAAAAGATTATAAACATGCAATATATTTTGAGAAAGGCTTGTTTAAAACAACGGGTAAATTTAACACCAGCGCTATTATTATTTCAATAATATTGATTTTTCTGTATATATTTTTCTGGTAATGATATGTTAGTCTAAAAAATACAATTACTATCTTTTTTCT
The DNA here is from genome assembly GCA_050303935.1 of Bacteroidales bacterium. GTDB lineage: Bacteria > Bacteroidota > Bacteroidia > Bacteroidales > JBNLCS01 > JBNLCS01. The sequence continues at coordinate 6,818 of JBNLCS010000688.1, read as the reverse complement.
ATGAAACTTCAATCTATTCACTTATTTTGCGTAAATATTTGATACGAAAAGTAATCACCAGCACAAAGGGATATGATTAAAATTCAGGCCCTTGTGCCAAATTTAAAACAGATGAATAGGTTAAAAACAGTATTCTTTTTTTTGGTTTTTGCCAACATGGTAACCTTTGCCCAACAAAGAAATGTATTGTGGTATGAACAACCTGCTACTGACTGGAACCAGGCACTGCCCATTGGAAACGGGAAGCTCGGGGGAATGGTATTTGGAGGGATAGAAAATGAGAGGGTACAATTGAATGAAGAAAGCATATGGACCGGAAGCTATAATTTAAATGAAGACAAAGAAAAAGCTGTTCAATATCTTCAAAATGTTAGAAAATTATTATTTGCCGGCGAATATGCCAAAGCTCAGGAAATAGTTGAATCAAAAATGATGGGCGGTTCCGCCTGGGTGATGTACCAGATGCTTGCCAATCTATGGTTGCATTTTAAAGATATTGGACAGGTTGAAAACTACTCCAGGGATTTAAATTTGGAAACAGCTATAGCCAGTGTTTCATATGAATCGGGTAATACAAGTTATAAAAGGGAATATTTTTCAAGTGTTCCCGATAAATGTATGATAATAAAATTATCGGCTTCTGAAAAAGAAAAGATTACTTTTTCGGCTAAATTAACCCGGGCAAAAGATGCAAATACCGAAATTGCAGATAACAATACCATTGTTATGAATGGTCGTGTAACATCCGGTGGTGTGGATATGAAGGACCTTTATCCTGGCGTTAAATACGAAACACATTTAAAAGTACTAAATAAAGGAGGAAAGGTTTATGCTGTTGGTGATAGCATTATTGTTGAAAAGGCCAATGAATTGACTTTACATCTGGTTGCTGCAACTGATTATTGGGGTGAAGAACCGGCTGAAAAGTGTACGGTCACCATGAAAAATGTACTTAAAAAGGATTATAATACCCTCAGGAATGATCATATTAAAGAACATCAACGATTATTCAACCGGGTTGATTTTCACCTGGAAGGGCCAGATAAAAGTAATGTGCCTACCAATAAAAGATTGGGGGCAATTAAATCCGGGGAAGAAGACCCCGGATTAGTAGAATTATATTTTCAATATGGACGGTATTTATTAATAAGCAGTTCGCGGCCAGGAGACTTGGCTGCTAATTTACAGGGTATATGGGCCGATGGCTTAACACCTCCCTGGAATGCAGACTATCATATAAATATTAATATTCAAATGAACTATTGGCCTGCTGAGGTTACTAACCTGGCTGAATGTCATGAACCGTTTATTGCGCTTATTGACAGTCTTCGTCGTTTTGGAAGAAAAACAGCAAAAAACATGTATGGTTGCGATGGCTTTGTTTCACATTTTACTACAGATGCGTGGTACTGGACAACCTCTGTTGGTAAGGCAGAATGGGGCATGTGGCCAATGGGTGCTGCATGGGGGTGCCGGCACTTATGGGAACATTTTATGTTTAACCCGGATACAACTTATTTAAAATATGCCTATGAAATATTAAAAGAGGCATCCTTGTTTTTTACCGGTTACCTGGTTGAAAATCCTAATACTGGTTACCTTGTGTCAGGACCGTCAACTTCACCAGAGAACAAGTTCAGAACACCTGACGGCAAAATATCTAATTTAACCATGGGACCAACCATGGATATGCAGATTATTCATGAGTTATTTACAAATACTATCCGGGCAGGCGAAATCCTGGGTATTGATCAGGAATACGGAAAAAAGTTAATGGCTTTAAGAGAAAGATTGTCTCCTGTAAAAATTGGTAGTGATGGAAGAATTATGGAATGGACGGAAGAATTTGAAGAACCGGAACCCGGGCACCGGCATATATCACATTTGTATGGCTTATATCCCGGTGATCAAATAACATACAAAACCCCGGAACTGACCAAAGCTGCCCGTAAAACAATTGATTATAGGCTTTCACATGGTGGAGGGCATACCGGATGGAGCCGGGCTTGGATCATAAACTTTTTTGCACGGCTTGGAGATGGTGAAAAAGCTTATGAAAACCTTACAGCTTTGTTAGCAAAGTCTACGCTAAATAATTTGTTTGATACGCACCCGCCATTTCAAATAGATGGTAATTTTGGTGGCACGGCAGGTATAGCAGAAATGCTTTTACAAAGTCATACCGGTGATATTTCTTTATTACCAGCTTTGCCAAATGCCTGGGATGATGGTGAAATATCAGGATTAAGGGCCAGAGGGGGATGTGAGATTGATATAAAGTGGAAAAATGGGGAATTGGATAAAACAAGACTAATTTCAGATACTGGAGGTACTTATAAGATACGTTATGGAGGACGTGTAGTTACCCTGGAAATGGAAAAAGGTAAAAGTTACGAGTTAAATAAAAAGTTGAAAATTATTAATTAATCCCAAAAACCTTATTAGAAAGATTTAATTTGGGATTAACCCCAGGTTCAACCTTCCAGCCTTCACACTTGCCCTTAGGTCGTTCCTGCCAATGACAAATCCGGGTTAATATTGGAATTGAGGAATCTGAAAAAACGGGCCTAAATGTTATTTTTTCTTTATTATGCACATCATGCTGTGTGAGCTATTCGTTATGTACACAAAATTACAGTATTCAATGTTTAACTTCAGGTAGTTTATTTCTTCAGTGGTCATATATTCGCTGTAAATATCGCCGGTTGTTATAAACCTTACGATCATTGCAAACGTGGTGTTAGAACCGGTTTCATTTACCCCGTAGCCACTATAATATTTTTTTAATGAGGTGTGTATATCTTCAATGATATAATATCCTCCTTGTTTTACATGTTTAAATAAATAACCTAACGATACCTGCTGTTGTTTCATAGTGTGGCCGCCATCATCAATAATTATATCAAACGTACTACCGTATTGATCGATAAATTTTTTTAAATCACCTCTTTTTTGCTGGTCAGCAATCATTGTATGTATCCCTTTTTCTTCCAGAAAAGAACAATCTTTTATATCAATTCCATAAATTTGTGCGTTTTTAAAATAAGCTTGCCATAACAGGTGCGAAGCCCCACTTAAAATACCAATTTCAAAAACCCGCTTTGCAGAATTTCTGATCGGGGAAAAATATTTCTCGTATGTTTCTGTATAATTATGTAAATGTGAGCACTTGTCAGTATTAAATTCGAGGCACAACTCATCTAAATTTTTCTGTTCAATCAAGGGATCGGCCTTATCTGATTGACAGTATAACGGAATTGAGATGATTAAAATAATTATATTTAAAAAAATATCCTTTAAATTCATGTTAATGCATTATTTTGTAAACCATTTCACGCAATAGTTCACCATCGCTGGTGGATGCATTTTTGTACCCTTTCGATTTCAGGTCATATTCTCGTAACAGCGAAATTATTTTTATTACTTTGCCGGCTTTATAAATTTTTGATGCAGCAACATATTCATTTACAAAATAAGGATTAATCTTTAATTGCGAAGCAACCGATGACTTCGACTTATCCTTTAAAAAGTGGTACGAAAGTAATTTGCTAAAATAGAAATATAATGAGGTGATCGTAACAACAATCGGGTTATCTTTCGGGTTTTTACTGAAATAATCAACTATTTGCATGGCCTTGAAATTATCTTTTTTAGCCAAGGCTTTCTGTAATTCAAAGTTGTTAAAGTCTTTACTTATTCCAATATTTTTTTCGATGTGGTCTTTGGTAATTTCTTTTTGTCCCGGGGGCAAGGTAATAATTAATTTATCCAGTTCTTTAGCAACTTTACTAAGGTTGTTTCCAAGAAATTCTACCAGTAGTATAGAAGCTTCCGGTTTTATGTCAACTTTTTTGTTCTTTAAATATTGATTGATCCATGACGGAATTTTATCATCATACAGTTTGTCCGATTCAAAAACAACAGCATTTTTTTTGAATGCTTTATATAGTTTTTTTGTTTTATTAAGTTTTCCATACTTATAATTTATTACAAGTATGGTGGCTGGTTGTGGTTTTTCAACATAATATATTAAATCGTCAATGCCCTTTAGGTTTTGTGCTTCTTTTAAGATTACAACCTGGTGCGATGACATCATTGGGAATCTTTTTGAAGTATTGATTACGGTAGCCGCATCGGTATCTTTCCCATATAAAACTGAATAGTTGAACGATTTTTCTTCCTCAGTAAGAATATTTTCACTAATATAATTTGAGAGCTCATCAATAAAATAAGTTTCTTCTCCCATAAACAAATACACAGGAGCAAACTTTTTTTGTTTCAGATCACTTAATATGGAATCAAAACCAGTTGCCATTCAATTTTTTTTGTTTGTTACTTAATAGAATTCAACATTTTGATATTATTCACATAACCTGTATTTAAATTGTATAATTTTACAACTATGATGAGCATAAAAATATCAACTTATGCCTTGAAAATAAAATCTTTTAATGGGCAAAAAAAAGTTTTTGACATTATTCGTGAAAAATATATTGTTCTTACACCAGAAGAGTTTGTGCGTCAGAATATTATACAATATCTTATACAGGATAAAAATTACAGTAAAAATCTGATGGCTGTTGAATATCCGTTAAAAATATCAAATTCTGTTTTTCGTTGCGATTTAGTTTTATTTAATAATAAGGGTATTCCAAGAATCATTATTGAATGTAAGGCGCCTTCGGTTAAACTTACACAAAAAACTATTGATCAGGCTGCTAATTACAACCGTAAATTAAAGGTTGATTATTTAATAATTTCAAATGGTAACCATACGTATTGTTGTAAAATGGATTATTTGTATCATTCTTTCGAAATGGTAGATATTCCTGATGCCGGTGTTATTAACCAGTTCAATTAAGAATTATGTTCAGGTAGGTTCAGGATTTTATTTGAAACGCTGAAGGAAAAATTCGTCATTCCAAATATTCCCATTAAAATTCCATTCTTTTTTAGTACCTGTTATTTCAAAATTAAGCTTTTTGAAAAGGCGCAGGCTTATTTCATTATCTTTACTTATATTGCAGAAAAGTTGGTGCAAACCTAAAATACTAAATGCATAATCAATAATCAGTTCAAGGGCCGAGGTGGCATACCCTTGTTTCCGTAGTTTTTTTTCACCTATTAAGATTCCGATACCTGCCCGGTTGTGCATTGGGTCGTATTCGAATAAATCGATAAATCCAATGCTTTTATTATTTTCAAGGTTGTTTGTTTCAATTACAAAACGAACTTGCTTGGCTTCAAAGATATCTAAATGGGCATTTTCAAGGTATTTGCTGAGGGTAAATCGTGAAAATGGAATATACGTGTTACTGTATTTCCATATCGATATATCATTTTCCCATGAATAGAGTATTTTTAAATCTTCAGGTTCAAGGGCCCTGATTTTTACGCTTGTGTTTTCGAGCAAAATTTAAGTGGTTTATTCTTTATATTCGATTACTTTAACACCTTTAGGCACATCAAAGAAGAATTTATTTTTGATTTTATCAAACCAAATAATAGTAGTATCGTTGGTATTTGAGTTTAACAGTTTCACCATTACACTGTTTTTATAGTCAATATTGTCCTTTTCAGAAAAATCGTCTCCTGAGCCTTTCAGTATTTCAATTAAGTAAATATCGCTATTTCCGATACCATCATCTTTTATCATGTTGGTGTATCCCGCCTTTCCATTTTTAATAGGCACAAAAATGTTGTTGTCACTTGTGCTATTAATAGGAAAGCCAATGTTTACCGGCCTTTTCCATTGACCATTAACTTTTTTACTGTAAAAAATATCATTTCCACCCATGGTGAAGTGACCATCGGATACAAAATAGAGCTTGTCCCCATCATCACTTAAAAAGGGAGCGCTTTCGTTAAAAGGTGAGTTTACAATTTCACCCAGGTTTTCAGCCTCCTGCCATAAACCATTAATTTTTTCTGACTTGTAAATGTCAAATCCACCATTTCCACCCCTTCTGTCGCTGGTAAAGTAAATTGTGTTGCCGTCTTTCGAAAAAGAGGCATGGTTTTCATTATGGCGTGAATTAATATTGTCCGATACAGGAATGGCTTTTGTCCATAATCCATTTACCAACCTGCTATAATAAATTTCATTGTTAACATCCGATTTCTTAACCAATAACAATTGTGTTCCATCATAGGACAATCCAGTAGGAAACATGTCCCCGTCGGAAATTACCTGGGCATTTATATTTTGGGGGTCCATCCAGATGTCGTTTTGTTTTTTACTGTAAAACAAACCTTCATAAAATTTTAAGGTGGTAACATAAACTATACTTTGATCGTCACCGGACACAATAGCACTATAATCGGCAGTTTTTGTATTGATAGGTTCCCCCAGGTTAACCTCTTTAATTTTTATTGGCTCATCTTTTATTATTTTAGCACGTTCGCATGCTTTGATCTCTTCTCTTACAATCCGTTCATTATAATTGCCATAAAATTCGGGTGAGCTTATAAATTCGTTATAAACATCCAGGGCTTTTTCAATTTCATTGTTTATGCGATAGGCATTTCCAAGGTAATACAGGGCATGTAACGGGGCCCCTTTCTCGTTTATTGATCTTCTGTTGTAATTAACAGCTATTTCTTTAATGGCCTTTTGAAAATAAGGTATGGATTTGGTTTCCTGACCAGGGATGTTTAATAAACATGTACCGGCTTTATAGTTAAAATTAGCGTTATTGGGTTCATATTTTAAAAGTTGAACATAGTAATACAATGCTTCTGTATAATCTTCCCGTATAAAAAAGTATTCCCCGTCGTTAAATAAGTCCCTTAACTGGGGACTATTATCCTGGCAGTAA
>JBNLCS010000687.1:0-3925 GCA_050303935.1 Bacteroidales bacterium | reverse complement strand
GTTTGCCAATATTATAATGAATTTCATTCTTTACTTCTTCATCTATTAGGGCATGAACAGTCTGTTGTACCCTATAATGCTGAAAACTATATTCAATGTCCGGATTGAGCGTGCCCTCATTTGTTACCACCTTTAACCTGTTACCCTTTACGTATATTATTCCATCGTTTAGTGCATTTAATAATAATTCAGACACATAAGCGGCAGGTTTTTTCATTATTGATGAAACAGTAATTAAATCAAAACTACTTCCAATACATGAAGCAACTTTTAATGATTCAATACTTTCAACAGGAAGTTTTTGTATCCTTTCTTTAATTACTTCAAATAAATTATCAGAAATTTTTGCATTTTCAATTTCGTTAAGCTGCCAGCACCATTTATTTGTTTCGTAATTAAAACTAATATACCTGTTCCTAAAAAGGGTATTTAACAATTCCTTTGTAAAAAAAGGATTACCGTTTGTTTTCGAATAAATAATTTCTGATAACTGTGATATCTGTTCTAATCCGGTATGTAAAGATTCGGCAACCAATTGCTTAATAAACGGTAAGGCCAAGTTTTGTAAATGCAGCTTTACATATTTTCTTGCTTTTCCTATTTCATCCAATGCAAGACTTACTATCTGCTCTTCCATGGAATCATTACTTCTGAAAGTGCATACCAGCATAACATACGGAATTTCATTGCAGGCAATATCTTCAATCAGTCTGACTGAAAGGGGGTCGCACCATTGTATATCATCAAGAAATATGACAAGAGGATGTTCCTTGGATGCTATATTTTTAATAAAATTCCTGAATATCATTAAAAACCGGTTTTCGGCTTCACTTGGATTTAACACCTTAACTTCTGGTTGTGGACCAATTATTTGCTCCAGTTCAGGTATAAATTGGGTCATTAATTTACCATTCGGACCAAAAATTTTTAAAAACTTTTTTTTCCAGGCATTAACTTTTTCAACAGGACTGCTTAATATTTCTTCTGAAAACTCATTGAAAGCTTGTGAAAATGCATGAAGGGGGGTATCCTTTTTAAACCGGTCGTATTTACCCGTTAAGAAAAAACCATTTCTTGAAATAACAGGTATATATATTTCATTTACCAACTGTGATTTTCCTATCCCTGAACTTCCTGTAATAAGGACTAATTCGTTCCATCCGTTAAACGCACGATCATAAGCCTGTAATAACATCTCTGTTTCATGCCCCCTCCCATAAACTTTATTCGGGATTTTAAATTTACCCGAATAATCATTCCTTGCAATATCAAAACGATCTATTTTACCGTTTTCTTCAAGAGATTTTAAACACTTTTCCAGATCATGTAATAAGCCCCCTGCACTTTGATACCTTTCATCCGGTGATTTGGCCAGTAATTTCATTACAATTTCCGATAATACTTCAGGTATATCAGATGATACCTCATGTAACGCTGGCGGCATTTTTGCTATTTGGCTGTGCACAAGCTCGATGGCATCATTTCCTGTAAAAGGCAATTGTTTTGTAAATAGTTGATATAAGGTTATTCCCAAAGAATATAAATCTGCCCTGTAATCAATAGAAGTATCCATTCTTCCGGTTTGTTCAGGTGCGATATACTGCACTGTGCCTTCAAAATGTTTGAAATTACGAACTTCATTGATTTCATGTGATAAGCTACACGAAATTCCAAAATCAATTATTCTTATTTTGTTTGTATGTTCATTCCATATAATATTTGACGGATTAATATCCTTGTGGATAATATTATTCTGATGTATATATTGTAAAATACGTGAAACCTGAATAGCTATTTCTAACAATACATGCAAAGGAAGATTCTTTTTTGCAATTATCTTATTTAATGCGGTCCCTCCAAAATCATCCATCAGCAAATAATATGAGTTACCTACCTGTTCGAATTTATAAATACCAATTCCCTCAACAGATTCTAGACTTTGAGCTATTTCAAATTCACGGATGAAATGTTCAATTTCTTCAGTAGTTGGGTACTGCTTGTTAAGTTGCTTGATAATCAGATTTTGATTACCTTGACGATGTGACGATTTGAAAACCTTTGTTTTCTTGCTTTCATACAATAAATCGTTTGCAATATATTCCTTTATAATCAAATCGTTTTCCATTCTCAATTATAGGTTTTTTGTTTGCTAGCACATCTCATATTTGGGTTTCAACATAGCTTTATTAATTTATATTTACATTTTATTCAGAATCAATATCTTGAATTAAAGAAATCAATAACCACTGTATTATTGTAAATAGTATGATCATAATATAAGTCACAGGGTTTTTCCAAGGAGGAAACAAATGGTCTAAAATTTTCTTCATGGTGGGGATAAAATCAGTAAAAATATCCCATGAATTTAACCGTAAAACCCTGCCAAGATATATCCCAAAACTACTTAATAATAAAGCTAAATTTACTATTAATTTAACTTTTGCTTTTTTTAGAACCCCAGATAACAATATCTCGGTTAGTTTTAATGAATAAAAACCGTAAAATAATGACAACATTGAAAAAGAAAATATTAACAAGTCATCATAAACAGCATACGAAGAAGATGATTGAATATGAATAAAATCAGTGATCATATATGGTGCATTGGGATAAAATAAAAGCCAAAAAGCTGAGATTAAATAAATGTAAACAGGCTTTAGTTGCTTGCGATACAAATAAGCAAACCAAGCCACAGCAAATGGCACGAAACCCAGAAAAAGGTTCCATACTAAAAAGTTGTATTTTGAATTATGTTCTACTACATTTCGTATTAATAAAAATAACAGGCAAAATATTGTAAAAAAGGCCAATGCCTTTATATATGGTTTAAGTAATTTTCTTATTATCATTTCTGTTCGTTTAAAAATATATTATAAGTACCTTCTTTTTAAGAATCTGCTTTTGTTTAGGGACTATGTTTCATCCATCAATTATTGTAATTTTAACGACCTGACAGCCTGTCCCCCTTTGGCAGGACCCCTTCACTACGCAACAAATCCCTCTATAGCCTGCTCCAATTCATCAGAGAAGGTTTCTCTTTTAAATTTGTTTTTTATCCTTTCCTGAACCAACATTTAATTCAGGGTCAAAACCAAAAATATATGCTACAGAAACCCATAAAACCCAGCATCCAATCCCAAAAAATAAATATCCGAAATATCCAAGTATTGGCATTTCTGAAAAGATATGAATTTTATCAAGATAAGGTACCGAATATTTCCAATAATTAGGATTTGTAGGAATATCGTTGTGAAACCATTCGCTCCCAAAATTCCATAGTTCCCAACAAAAACCATTAAGGAATGTTGCAAGTGCAATTAAAACTACATAACTATAATTTCCATTTTTTGCAATGGGGGTAAATGGCGTCCAAAATTTAGAAAGACTCATAGCAGGCACAAGGGCAGGTATTAAACTAACCCATAATACCCAAAACAGCGCAAAGGGGAACAATCCCATGAAAAAAGAAAGAGCCAGTCCCAATATAAGGGCAACTATTTGCCAACTATGGGCAACCGTTATAACCGGCCCTTTTGAATATCTCGTTTTTAGTTTCGGAAAAGTATTTAACAAAAAATAAAATTCGAAAATTGCCGGTAAAACCGTAGTATATGAAAGTAATTGCCACGAAATGTTTCCAAAATTTGTAAATATCTTATTGTTTGGATAATACCAATTTTCAATTACAAAAAAGTTTAAAAACTCAAAAACAAACCAACTTACACAGGAAACTATAGCCAGTAATTTCATTTGATTTGATTGTGTGGCTATCAACGAATTTCCATTATTACGTTTATATACAATCCCATCTAGAAACAAGATAAAGCCCCACCATAGTGGAACAAATGTGTAATGATCAATAGGCTGGACAATCTGGAACCGTCCCCACATAAAAAACCAGCTAATCATCCATACAATGGTACCA
>JBNLCS010000686.1:0-2047 GCA_050303935.1 Bacteroidales bacterium | reverse complement strand
CTTCTGGGCAACAGTGAAATGGTTCGTGGGTAAAGGGCCGCGTCCGGCTTATGGTAGATGGACATATTGGGAAAAATTTGATTATCTGGCTGTTTTCTGGGGTGTTGCGGTAATTGGTTTTACTGGTTTGATGTTATGGTTCCCTGAAATATTTACGAAAATATTACCAGGTTGGTTGATTAACGTAGCGCAAATTATTCATAGTGATGAAGCTTTGTTGGCAGTGGGTTTTATTTTCACTATCCACTTCTTTAATACACATTTCCGGCCTGAAGCTTTTCCAATGGATACGGTTATTTTTACGGGGCATGTGCCTGCAGAGGAATACAAAGCTGACAGGCCAAGAGAATATGAAGAATTGGAAAAATCAGGAGATATTGATAAGGTGATGGTGAAGAAAGAGATTGCGGGTACCTGGTTGAAACTTGTTAAATTATTTGGGTTCCTGGTATTGGCAATTGGTTTAATGCTCACCATATTAATAATTTATTCAATGTTGTTTGGATATCATTAATAAAATTGGAAGATGTTCCTGAAGCACTTGACATTATTTTTTACAGCAATTTTCGGGAACAATTTTGTTTGCAGTTTTAATTGATTTAAATCTGTTTTAATACGACATATATCAAATTATGAAGTTGGGTTGAGGTGTTTATTTTGCGTAAATTAATGATAATAACTATTGTTAAATCAGAATGAAGCATCAAACTAAATGGGAAAAATCATCAAAAAAAATTGTGGTTTCTCCAATGTAAGGTGCGTCAGTAAATCTATAGGTTATGAAACTTCCGGATTCTTATTACAACAAAATTTCTTTTTTCGGTACGCTTATCGCGGGTTTTAGTTTGTCATTGATATTGGTTTTATTCATCATCAATGCATTGAGTGGTGATTCAAGTCCTTATCTTGGACTTGTTTTGTACTTGGTTACCCCAGGATTTTTGATCATCGGACTACTGATGATACCGATAGGAATGGCACGAAAGGCAAAAAGGGAAAGAAAAAATAAAAAAGTTGACCTTACCTGGAAAGTGATTGACCTGAATGTTACCAGAACAAGAAATGCCATGATCATTTTTGTATTTGGCACGTTTATACTATTGATATTATCGGCTATAGGTAGTTATAAGGCGTTTCATTTTACAGAATCGGTTGAATTTTGTGGCACCCTGTGCCATCAGGTAATGGAGCCGGAATACACTGCATATCAGCATTCTCCACATGCCAGGGTAGCATGTGTAGACTGCCATGTGGGAGAGGGGGCTGACTGGTACGTGAAATCAAAACTATCCGGCTTGCACCAGGTTTACTATGCTGTTTTGAAGAAATATCCCCGTCCTATTCCAACACCAATTGCCAACCTTCGCCCGGCAAGGGAAACGTGTGAAAAATGTCATTGGCCAAATAAGTTTTATGCCAACAGAATGGTTACTGTGAAAAGTTATCTTACTGATAGCGCCAATACTGAATGGAATGTAACATTAAACATGAAAACAGGGCCTGGTCATAGCTCCATGGGATTAAAAGAAGGGATCCACTGGCACATTAACCCAAATGTAAAAATAGAATATATTTCAGGGGACCCAAACAGGGAATATATTCCTTGGGTACGTTATACAAACCTTTCTACCGGAGATACCATTGTTTACAATGATGAGTACAATATGCCCGATCAGAAACTGATAGACAGTATTGCACCCAGAACAATGGACTGTATGGATTGTCACAACAGGCCTTCACATTTGTATAATTCACCTTCAACCTATGTTGACCACGCGTTGAGCAAAGGCACTATTTCAAAACAATTGCCGTATATTAAACAGGCAGCTATGCAAGTATTATATAATACTGAATTTTCTACCCGGGATACCGCTGAAATGCAAATAAGAGAAAATATAACTGCTTTTTATACTGAACAATATCCTGAAATTCTGGAATCAAGCAAAGAAATGATCGATAAAGCAATTAATGGCATTATTGAAGAATTTAATATGAATGCCTTTCCGGAGATGAAAGTGTATCATTCTACGTATACCAACCATATTGG
>JBNLCS010000685.1:0-3269 GCA_050303935.1 Bacteroidales bacterium | reverse complement strand
TGCAATAACAGAAATGGTAAAAGCAAGTGAAGTATCCTGTTCTTCTAATTGTTCACCTAACTTATACGCCATTTCAAAATTTTTAAGTGCACTAATATTTTTTTGTTCATTATAACATTTCACACCATCATTTTGGAGTATAGTTTTCGATTCAATCATTTTTTCCTTTATCGCTTGTTCAATCGTATCGTTTGTGCTTTTATGGTAGTTTTTAAGAATTTGCTCCATTTCAGAAAAATAACCAATACGTTTATTTATCGAATTCTGTTCTTCGTCGATCACATTCAGATAACACATTATAGCCCAATAACCCTGATTAAAAATAGTTTCACCGGTCTTCATGTATTCTAATACTTCAATATACTGTCCTTTATCATACAACCCTTTTATATAATTATTATGGTTCTGTGCATTTGTATAAATAACACACATTAAGAATATAGAAATAAAATATACAACCTTCATTTTTTTAAATTTTTACTAAACATTGATTTTTATGTAAAGATTTGAAATGTTTGTTACTCCAATTTAATACAATAAAATACAAAAAATACCTGTACATAGATTAAAATTGGAACATTTTTCAAACAAACGAAAAAATTTATTACAAGAATTTTATTATAAACATGAATTTTGTATTTTTTTAAAAAATATAAAATGGCAAAACAAAGTGGTTTGATAATATTGTTAGTTTATTTATGCAGGATTTCAGTTGCAGGGGAAGCAGACTCTTTGTTTGCCATTAATTCAAAAAATGACATTTTGTATTTAGGGATAGACAACCCCTTGTACCTTGAATGCAGGTTAAAATATGACACTTCCTATGTATTTACCACAAACAATGGAGAAATCCTAACAGATAATGATCAATTAATCATACTACCAATAAAAAAACCAGATGCTTATGTATATATATATAGAATAATTGAAAACGACACAATTATTGTAGACCAAAAAAGGTTTTTTATCTCGTACGTTCCTAAACCATGTGTCATAATTGCTAACCAATGTATTATTAACAACACGGTAGTAGAAAAAAAATTAATCCTATCTAATCCGTTTCTTAAAATCCATATTTCAGATGACATTAAAGATTCTGATTCATGGATCAAAATAAAGCGGTTTTCAATGGGGTATAAATCAGGAAGTATTTATAGATCATTTGAAAATACAGGCAACCAATTGAGCGATGAAATGATACTTGTTCTCGAAAAAATAAAAAGCGGTCAAAAGGTTGATTTTAAAATCACCATTGAAAGCCAGGGTAATCTTATCAGATACCTGCCTATTTATTCAATAACCGTATTTTAGTGTTTCCGAAATACTATTAGGCTAATTCATTATTCTTCAAATCCAACAAATTCATTACCCCAATACGTTTATTCTTTTTCATATCAGGACAATCGCATGGTTCTCCATTTTTCTTTCTCTTCTTTTGATATGGATTTTTATTAGCAGCGCATGAAGAAAGCAATAACATGACCAACAATGTTCCGAAAAACTTAAATAAACTCATACATTTCATTATTAATAAGTTCCAATCCGTTGTGCTTTAAAGAACCTTAGATGGGTTCCAGTATTATATTAGAAACGTAATTTTTTATAATTTGTTAGAACTAGTCCTTATATCTTTTAACACTAAAAACCTGAAAGTTACAAGAATAAGCCAGAATGTGATCAAAAATAGCCTATTTTGTGAGTACATTACATCGGTTTTAAAATAAATAATCAAATAAAAAAACTGTAAAACACTTAAAGTTAACAGGGATATTAAAACGTAAAATAAAATTTGAGTAAAACGTTCGCCATGTGTTTTAAATTGTTTAAGAGTATATATTGAAATAACAATAAAAACAAAATTCCATACGGAATGAAATATCCACTCCTTGTCATTTGTCAGGTAATTGAAATTAAACTTTCGCATTTGTTGAAATGTTTCTAATTTATCTGATGGTTGAGAAATAATGACAGGAACAGATGCAATAAACATAAATAAAAAAGGCAAAAATAAGACAATGTGGTATAACTTGATTTTTTGTGGTGTAAACTTCAGTAACACAAACATATAAAACATTGGCCCATAAAGAAAAGGGAACGTCCAGTTTGTAAAAAGCAATGAAGGATAAAGAACCCATAAACCAACCTCAACATACTGTATTACAAACACATCAAATGAAAACAAAAGTAACAAAACATGAAAAATAGTTTCAGCTATTCTATTTCTATACTTCACAACAAATACTACAGAATAAATTAAATATAAAAACGAAAATGCCAAAAGAATAATTTCCAGTGTAAATTTCACGACTAAGAATTTTAGTAAAAATAATACTGTTTAATTTAAAATGTTAAAAATTAGCCAAAGATATTTTTGTTCAAAACTTTTACAGAAAGTTTACGTAAATTTTACGTTTATTAAAATATTTTTTATTTCTTTGTGGTGATATTTATTATGGATAACAGGTATAATCCACATATATCAGTCGATTGCGCCATATTTGGTTTTGACAATGATGATTTAAAAATACTGTTAATAAAGCGGGATGCTGGAGATAATGGTAAAAATATCAGGTATAAATTACCTGGCGATATGATTATTAGGAAAGAAGAATTGATGAATTCAGCACGACGCATTTTAAAACAATATACAGGATTGGAAAATATTTACCTGAAACAATTTGGGGTATTTGACGATCCGGCGCGATTAAAAAATAAAGATGACTTACAGTGGTTACAACGATCAACTGAAATGGATATCAGTAGAGTA
Organism: Bacteroidales bacterium; assembly: GCA_050303935.1. Lineage (GTDB taxonomy): Bacteria > Bacteroidota > Bacteroidia > Bacteroidales > JBNLCS01 > JBNLCS01. Next base: position 502 of record JBNLCS010000685.1, on the reverse strand, counting down.
ATTACAATAGCTTTTTATTCACTTATTAAGCTGGACAAAAGTAAAAAAACTGAATTATCCATAGAATATGGGGCACGGTGGTTTTCTGTAAAGAAGATACCCGGGCTAATTTTTGATCACAACATGATTTTGCAAAAAGCAATTGATACAGTAAAAAAAGAATTCTTAACCGATCCGTTATGTTTTGAATTGTTACCTGGGAAATTTCCACTGAACCAATTGCAAAAACTTTGTGAAGTGGTATTGGACCTTCAGCTAGACAATAGGAATTTTAGAAAAAAAGTTTTAAAACTTGGATATGTTGAACAACTTGAAGAAAAACAAAAAGGGGTAAAACATAAACCAGCTCGATTGTATAGTTTTAATCGGGAAATATTTAATGAGCTCGAACAAAAGAAAACAGGATTAGTAATATAGAAATTAACAATAATGTATTTATTAGGATTTGACATAGGAAGTTCATCAGTAAAAGTAAGCCTTGTTAACTCAGAATCAGGAGAAA
>JBNLCS010000684.1:0-2676 GCA_050303935.1 Bacteroidales bacterium | reverse complement strand
TTTAAAGCCCCTATTGCTGCTATTGTTTTTGCCCTTGAAGTTATTATGCTTGACCTTACTATGTCTGCCATTGTACCCTTACTAATTGCGTCAATTACTGCATATTTGACTTCCTTGTTTTTTTTGCGTGAAAATTATTTATATGAAATGCATGAAGTTGTAGATTTTGATCCTTCAAATACCATATATTATATAATTTTTGGATTCCTAACTGGCTTAGTTGCGGTGTATTTTACTAAAAGTTATAAACTGATCAGTTCTTATTTTGAAAAAATCAATAGTACGTATTACCGGTTGGCAATGGGAGGTATTACCCTTGGTTTGTTAATATTTATATTTCCCTCCTTATATGGTGAAGGTTATGAAGTGATAAACGAAAGCCTCGACGGTTTTTACACGTACCTGTTTAACGACACTCTTTACAAACACTTCGAAATAAGTCTTGTAGTAGTAATTATTGTTTTTATTCTTGTCATTGTATTCAAGGCAATTGCTACTACTGTCACATTTGGTGCCGGTGGTGTTGGAGGGATTTTTGCACCAACCCTTTTTTTAGGAGCAAATACAGGATTACTGTTTACAAGTATAATGAACAGGATGGGCCTCACGCTTAACGAAAGTAATTTTGCCCTTACAGGCATGGCAGGGCTTATTGCAGGAGTAATACACGCACCCCTTACGGCTATATTTTTAATTGCAGAAATCACTGGGGGATATGCCCTTTTTATGCCGTTAATGATTGTTTCCACCATATCGTATCTCACAATTAGAATTTTTGAAACAAATTCTGTTTATACATATCAATTGGCAAAACGAGGTGAATTAATTACCCATCATAAAGACAAAGCTATTTTAATGCGTTTAAATATTCATGAATTGCTTGAAAATGATTTTAATATAGTTCATCCTGATTATAACCTCGGACAATTGGTAAATGTTATTACAAAAGCCCACAGAAATATTTTTCCCGTAGTTGATGATAATGGCAATTTTCATGGTATTGTTAAACTGGATGATATCAGAAATATTATGTTTAAACAAGAATTATATGAAACCGTAATGGTAAAAGATATAAAAATCGCACCACAACATACCATCGATCCTAAAGATACGATGGAAGAAGTTGCTAAAAAATTTCAAGAAAGTGGCAGGTTTAATATTGCTGTAATAAAAAACGGAAAGTACATGGGATTTGTATCAAGGGCAAGGTTGTTTTCTGCTTATAGGAAGGCATTGAGTGATGTTTCAGATCATTGATAAATATACTAGATGCTACAAATCTATTCCTTAATTTAATTTTGATCTAATATTCGGGTTTTCATTTTAAAATAAAAAATTTCACATACGGCCAATCATTACTTATTTTTACAATTCATATTAGCTTTAATGAAACATATAAAATCTGATATAATAGAATCTCTTAAATCTTTTGCTGATCCAGTACGAAGGGAGCAAGGAAAAAATTACCACCCAACTTCAATGAAGATCCTGGGTGTTTCCTCACCCAATCAGAAAAAAGTTCTTAAAGAAATTAAAAACACAACCATAAACTTTTCAGAAAATGATAAGATTGAACTTGCAAAACTTTTAGTTTATTCAGATATTTTCGAATGCCAGTGCGTTGCATATGAATTTTTGGGAAAGAATAGTGAAACCTTTTATTCTATTACAAAAAATGATATCAATGATTTGATGATAAATCTTGACAATTGGGTATCTGTTGATGTTTTTAGTATTCATATTTCAGGAAAGGCATGGAGAAATAATATCTTATCAAATGACGACATCATTCAAATTTATAACTCTGAGGATTTCTGGAGAAGGCGAGTGGCAATTGTATCAACAATTCCGTTAAACTTAAAGGCGCAAGGGGGAAAAGGTGACACAAAAAGAACGCTTGATATTTGTAAACTGGCTATTGATGACCACCATGATTTAATAAACAAAGCAATGTCTTGGGCTTTACGCGAATTAAGTAAAACCGATAAATTTGCAGTTGAACTGTTTCTTGAGAAATACCAAAGTAGACTTAACAAACGTATTAAACGGGAAGTGTATAACAAATTAATAACCGGAAAAAAGAACATAATTTAATTACAATGCTAATATTTATTGCCCGAACATTATTGCCCCTTATTGGTTTGGCATACTTGATTTTACTTATTTATTCAATTACTGACATTTTAAAACATGAGTTTACAGGAAACAATAAAATAGTATGGATACTGGTAGTGATTTTTTTTCAACCACTCGGGGCTATTCTATATCTACTTATGGGAGATAAGCATAAAATAAATATATTTTAGAAAGTATTGTCATATTATTATTAAATAACATTCAAAAATTATAGCTTTGCCCCTTATTTGTTAAGGTAAGCGAAGTAGAAATAAATGAAGAAGGTAAAGGTAATAAGTTCATTACTAATTTGGAGAGTTAGAAAAAACATCAGGTACCGTACATTTGTGCTGTTGTTGAGCTTTTTAGTTGGTATTCTGAGCGGTCTTGCAGCTGTACTGTTAAAGTCATCTGTACATTTCATTGGTCATAATCTTACAAATTGGTTTCATGATGATAAATTTCATCTTTTGTATATTTTGTACCCTACTTTTGGTATTTTGCTTACAGTATTGTATGTTAAATATTTTGTTAAAGACAATATTGGCCATGGTATAAGTA
>JBNLCS010000683.1:0-6719 GCA_050303935.1 Bacteroidales bacterium | reverse complement strand
ATCTGTCGTCCTGTCCAAGGGTCAATTGCAGGATAAGGGGCGTTTCCGTTGGTGCCTACTCCAATGGTATATACTTTTATACCAAAAGTCTTTGCTATTTCTGCCGCAGTTAAAGGGGGAATTTCATTTGACATGTTCACACCGTCTGTTAGCAGTATAATAATTTTACTTTTGGCAATGCTTTCCTTTAACCTGTTCACTGCGGTTCCCAACCCAACGCCTATAGCTGTAGAACCATCAAGCAATTCTGTATTTACATCTTTAAAAATATTAAGTAATACAGTGTGGTCTGAAGTAACAGGGCACAGGGTAAAACTTTCACCACTATAAACTACCAGGCCAATCCGGTCATTTTCCCTGCCCGAGATAAACTGCATGGCTACATCTTTGGAAGCTTCAATGCGGTTAGGCTCAAAATCCATGGCCAGCATACTACCGGAAATATCCAGGCAAATAACGATATCAATGCCTTCTGTTTTTTCTTCATTCCATGATGTTACAGATTGTGGCCTGGCCAGGATTAATATTGCACATGATATTGCCAGTACCCTGAAAACAAATAAAATATGCCTTAACCATACTTTGGCAGAAGAACCTGTTTTATCAAGGTTGTTTAATGAAGAAACCTGCAGGGTGGCATGAAACGATTTTTGCTTAAGAATATACCATGCAATCAAAGGAATGTTAATAAGCAATAGGTAAAGTAATGTTGGGTTCGCAAAAACAATATCACGCATCATTATCCTTGTTTTTTAAAGGTTCAACACCATATTTATTTTCATTTTCAGATAAGGGATTGCTATAAATTTGGGTTTGTTTTGTTTTTCTAACAAAATCATATGCGCTATCCATGTTATTCTCGTTTTCATCTGGCAGGGCACTTCCTTTGGCAAATTTCACGAGGTCGGCAAGTGAAAGTAATCCCCTGAGGTGCTCCATTAATGTTTGGTCAATTAGTTTATTGTGTTGAAAAGAGGTTATTATTTCTGTAGTTGTTTGCTCCAATGCCCTGACGTTAAACCTTAATTCAATATATTTACGTATGATATCCGTAAGTTTGCTGTAATATTCTTTTGTTTTGTTCTGCTGCCATAATTTTTCTGATTTTAATTCGTCAAGTTCCTGCAATGCAATAACATGTGCCGGTATTTTTGGCTCAGGTTTTTCAATTTTTTTCTCCTCGGGTTTAAAATACTGATACAAAAAATAAATCAATACTGCCAGTAATATCCCTGCTACGGAATAATAGAAATATGGAGATGTAACAAGTTCATAAAAAGTGAAATTCATTGGATATTGTGGCTTAATATCGAATATATTATTGGTTGTGTCTAATGGCATTGATAAAACCAGCATGTATTCCTGGCGTGTAAAAAGTGTATCTTTTCTTTTTCCTTCACCAAAATCAATAATAAAAGGGAGAGGGGGGATAATACTAATGCCTGTATCAAAAGAAGTTATGGTAAATTGCTGGGTTAGCTTGTAATACAAAGACTCAACCACAGAAGTATCAATAGTAGATGAATTTAGGACTTCTAATTTGGGGTCTATGTTTTTTGTAAGATCAGGGAAAACCATACTTACATTGCGTGGGTGTTTTATGGTTAAGTTAATGTTTACTTGTTCCCCAATAAAGAAAATGTTGGTATCCGGGTCTACCAGTAAAGAAATTTCACCCTGGCTACGCGAATTTTGAATAAAAATAGAATGAAGGACAATCAATAAGTAAAGCAGTTTTCTCATCACCTTAATTTTCTTTTATTGAATAGTTGCATCAAAGGTTTAACATAATCATCACCTGTTTGTAATTCGGCTGAATCAATACCACTCTTTAAAAAAGTGTCTTTTATTTTTAAGTTGTAATTACGCCACCACTCATTATAGTTATTTCTTACATTTTTGTTTGATGAATCAATCCAAATTGTTTTTCCGCTTTCAGCATCCATTACCTTTATTAATCCAACGGGTGGAAGTTCTGCTTCGCGGCGGTCATAAATTTTGAGCGCAACAACATCATGTTTATTATTGGCAATTCTCATGGCTTCTTCAAAATCGGGTGCAATAAAATCTGATATTATAAAAGCTGTACATTTCTTTTTTATAACATTGGTGAGGTATTTAAAAGCTCCGGTTACATCTGTCTTTTTGTGTTCAGGCTTAAATTCTATTAATTCCCTGATAATTCTCAAAATATGCTGTCTGCCCTTTTGTGGGGGAATAAATTTTTCAATGCGGTCGCTGAATAAGATTACCCCAATTTTATCATTGTTCTGTATGGCTGAAAATGACAAAACAGCAGATATCTCGGTAATTAGATTTTTCTTTAACTGTGCCCTGGTCCCAAATTCCCGTGATCCACTTACATCAACCAGGAGCATTACGGTGAGTTCCCTTTCTTCTTCAAATATTTTTATATAAGGATGGTTAAAACGGGCCGTAACGTTCCAGTCAATATTTCGAATATCGTCGCCGTATCTATATTCCCTTACTTCACTGAAAGCCATCCCCCTTCCCTTAAAGGCGCTATGATATTCGCCGGCAAAGATATTTTTGGATAGCCCCCGGGTTTTAATCTCAATTTTACGTATCTTTTTTATAAGCTCTGTTGCTTCCACGTTTTGCTTATTTTTTTTTCATTGTAAATACTGTAAAAAACCATTCCCCTTCACTAAGTTCAACTTTAAACACCTCACCATTTGCTTTATATTCCCATTGTTTTTTACCAGTTGATTGAAAATTATTGTTTAAATAATCCAACGTACTATGATAATTTGAAAAATCACTCATTAACTTATGGTGTGTGCAAATATCATTATCGTCTAAAAAAAACAACCAGGTTTGTTCGTTAACGCTGTCAACATATTTAACATATTTAAACACCTTATTTACTGTTGAATTATCCAGTCTGAAATGTTTTTGGTTTTTCTTTATCGAATCCGCCAGGGCATCTTTATGAAGTCCAATATAATGCTGGCCATAACATAAGTCAGATAAGCCAATTATTAGTAAATAAAGTAAAAATGTTTTCATGACTAGTTTTTATGGTACTTCAATGGTGTTTAATATGGATGTGATGATGTCATCGGACGTAACATTTTCAGCTTCGGCTTCATATGTTAAACCAATCCTGTGGCGCATCACATCATGACAAACGGCCCTTACATCTTCAGGGATTACATATCCCCTTCTTTTAATAAAAGCAAAAGCTTTGGATGCTTTAGCCAGGTTTATACTTGCCCGGGGGGAACCTCCATAATTAATCATGTGCTTAAATTGTGACAAACCATGTTCTTCCGGTGACCGGGTTGCAAATACAATATCTAGTATATATCGTTCAATTTTTTCATCCATATAAACCTCTTTTACAATATCCCTTGCTTTTATAATATCAGCGGGTTTGAGAATAGTAGATGCTTGTGGGAAATCCTTTGCAAGGTTTTGTCTTATTATCATCCTTTCTTCTTCCTTTTTAGGATAGTCAATAATGGCCTTGAGCATAAAACGGTCAACCTGGGCTTCGGGCAAGGGATAGGTACCTTCTTGCTCAATGGGGTTTTGAGTTGCCATTACCAGGAATGGCCTTTCCAGTTTGTACGTTTCGTCACCAATGGTAACTTGTTTCTCCTGCATTGCTTCAAGCAGGGCACTCTGAACTTTTGCGGGTGAACGGTTGATCTCATCGGCAAGAATGAAATTTGAAAAGACAGGCCCTTTTTTAACAATAAATTCTTCCTTTTTTTGACTGTATATCATTGTCCCGATTAAGTCAGCGGGTAATAAATCAGGAGTAAACTGGATACGGGCAAATTTAGCATTTATGGTAGTTGCTAATGTGTTTATAGATAATGTTTTAGCAAGTCCAGGGACACCCTCCAGTAAGATATGCCCATCACTTAATAACCCAATTAGTAAACTGTCTACCAGGTGTTTCTGGCCTACAATTACTTTATTCATCTCAATATTGATAAGATCTACAAAAGAGCTTTCCTGCTGGATTTTTTCATTTAGCTCTTTAATATTGACATTGTCACTCATTTTTTTATTTTTTTTTTGAAAGTTCAAATAATATACCGAAAAAAACAAATGCAAAAATATAAACTCAGTAAACCATGAAAGGTTTTCTACTGTTAAAAAAAGTTAAAAGCAGGATATGTAAAGTAACTTTAGCTTATATCGATTAAGATTGCTTTCAAATCGGAAATACTTTTGTTTCTTTGAATATTTTATGAAAAAGAAGTAAAAAACGATATCATTTTGCAACGATATTTTATACAATTATCTTACAATGGAAAGTATTTTCATGGATGGCAGGTCCAGGAAAATGCCATAACAGTTCAAGGAATACTTGAAAAAGCATTAAACACTTTATTGGGCAATACCATTAAGACAACCGGTGCCGGTAGAACTGATAGTGGTGTACATGCCCGTAATTTTATTGCTCATTTTGACCACTCTGAAACACATTTACATCAGGATGAAAAACTTATTTATAAGTTGAATAAACTTGTTGGAAAGGATATTGTGGTTGAAAAAATGGTTAAGGTTAAAAATGATGCTCATGCAAGGTTTGATGCAATTTCAAGAACATACAAATATTATATCTCAACACAAAAAGATCCATTTAACCGTGACTTTTGTTATGAATTTGAAGGAAAACTAGATGTAGATAGAATGGACCAAGGCGCTAAATTGCTTATGGGGTATAATGATTTTAAATCATTTTGTAAATTACATTCTGATGTTAAAACTACATTATGTAAACTTTACTGCTCAGAATGGTCTCAAGAAGGTAAATTCCTTGTTTATACGGTAACTGCTGACCGTTTTTTACGAAATATGGTACGGGCTATGGTTGGTACCATGTTTGAATTAGGAAGAAATAAAATAGATATTGATTTATTTAAACAAATAATTGAAGCTGGCGACAGAAATATTGCCGGGGCATCTATTTTGGCAAAGGGGTTATTTTTAATGGGTATTGAATATCCCGAAAATATTTTTTTGAATCATTAGAAATCTTTTAATTTTATAGTATATTTATTATAAATAGGTAAAAAAACAAAACATTTAGGGTGTTATTAAGGTATAAATAGAAGACTTATACGTCAATAATACTTATTGCTTGAAGGGGAAATAGTTAGATTATTAAATAATAAGTTATTATGAAGAGACTTTATATCGTATTATTTCTATCATTAATTTCTTTAATTCCTATATATGCACAAACTTCTATTCCTAAAGCACAGTCCCTTTTTGTGTATAATTTTACAAGGTTAATTGAATGGCCCAGTGCATATAAATCTGGTGATTTTGTTGTTGGTGTGATTGGAAGCGGATCTTTGTCGAATGAGCTTGGTACAACATTGCAAGGAAAGAGGGTATCGCAACAAGTTATTCGTTTTGAGAACTATAAAGACGCCAGTGAAATTACCAATTGTCACATATTGGTAGTTCCTTTTGGTAAAAGTAATGAACTCGAAAATATTATTACCAAAATTGGTAATCAGGGCACATTGATTATTACTGAAAAAAATGGTATGTTGGATAAGGGGGCTGTGATCAATTTTGTTATTGATGGTAACTCACTAAAGTTTGAACTTAACAAGGATGCCGCTACAAAAAGAGGGTTAACGGTTAGCTCAACGCTTGAAAAAATGGCCGTTCAATAATTGTGTAGTTTTCATAATTGTTATAAATTGTTTTTCTCAGTTTCTAAAAGAAAAGATTTTCCTAAAAATTCCCTGAATATTATTACATTCGATTATATTTTTTTAAGCATTATTAGTAAATTTATAGTAATACGTTTTTATTTTTGATTTAACCCTTAAAATACCATAAAATGAAAACCTTCTTTAAAATTCTTCTGTATGTAATTCTGGCTGTAATTATAATTGCATTAGTGGCCCCTCTTGTTTTTAAAAAACAAATTTTACAAGTAGCAAAGGACCAGGCCAATGCTTCATTAAATGCAAAAGTTGAATTCAGTGATGTAAACCTGTCGTTGTTTAAAAAATTCCCGAACCTTTATGTTGGATTGAAGGATGTATCTGTGGTTGGTATAGGTAAGTTCGAAGGAGATACATTGGTATCGTTTGATAAATTTGAGGTTAGTGTAGATGTGATAAGCGCTATTAAAATGGATAGTATAAAAGTTAAAACTATCGGCCTCGTTAATCCCGTAATGAATGCTATAGTTTTAGAAGATGGTAGTGCAAATTGGGATATTGCCAAAGAGGCTGGTGAGATAGGGGATGAAGAAGTTGATACTACTGAAACTTCAGGTGCCAGCCCGGCAATCAAGCTTAAAAAGTTTGAAATTATTAATGCCCGCATAAAGTATATAGATCATAGTGCTGAGATGGAGGCTGCTATAGAAGGGCTCAATTTTAATTTATCGGGTAATATGTCGGCAAAAACAACAGAATTATTACTGAATCTGGATATTAACAGTTTAAATTTTGTTATGGAAGGTATCCGGTATTTAAAAAATACACGGGTAAATTTTTTAGCTGATGTGGCGGCTGACATTGAAAATGAGATTTATACCCTAAATGAAAATAAATTATCATTAAATGAGCTTACATTGGGATTGTCGGGCATTGTGAAGATGGAGGGTGAAGATATAATAACCGACACAAAATTTAGTACCACGAATACTAGTTTTAAAACTTTGTTATCATTGGTACCGGCAATTTATTTAAAAGATTTTGAAGATGTAG
>JBNLCS010000682.1:0-6330 GCA_050303935.1 Bacteroidales bacterium | reverse complement strand
GCGATAAATATCCCCAGTATCCCTATCCATAATCCTTCCCAAAGAGGTTTAAGCATGGTCATGTTCATAAATTCCAGTGCCTGTTGTTCTATGTCGGATATTTTTTGCGATGAGTTGGCCAGGTTGAATGCCGCAGGTAATATTTCTTTTCCCCGGCTCATTATGAATAAAGTCCACAATAAATATGTAATGGATAAAACCAGCATGATTATCCAGGATGTTTTGGTTTTTGGTTCCGGAGTTTCCCTACCCTTATTTAAGGGGTGAATGCCATCCTGTTTTTCAGTGATCAGTTCTTTTATTATGTGTGAATAGTGTTTCATCCTTTTTATCGTATACATAAAATTACATGACAAATTTAAGTTGGTTTTAATCGCTGCAAAAGAGATGTGGCACGGGATTTTTGGCGGTGTTTTCCCGCATTGGAAATTGCGCTGGACACACATTTTTTAAAATAAGGGTGAATGGGTAAATTCGTGTGTTTATTGATGCGATATATTGGGAAGGCTTATTAATATTGGGGTTTAGAAATATCGCACGTTGATATGGTGATAAAATACACGTGTAAATTCCGGTAAGGTTACACAATGGAAATAGGTAATTTTACACGGTTTTATCAATTGAATAATTATTGATTTGCCCTTTCAGGGCGTTTGGACCGGATGGACGTTATACCCCGGGGCGTTGCCACCAGGTTTTAATATGCCAGTCTTTCAGCCTTTTTGATATGGGATATACACTGTGTAAGTTAACGCAAGTTCAATGAATAGTAAATTCTATCATGCTAAAACCAACCAAATAATAAAGAGTTATTCTATAAGGAATAATAGAATGATGGAAAAATGGTTAGAAACCACTTGTAATCTCTGCATCATTCCATTATTTCACCATTCCAATTCATCTTAAAAATAGTATAATACATGTTTTGAAAACGACAATAATCTTGTTTGATCGTAAACAAGGTGTCCTACCAGTCAAAATTCACGCCAACATTCATCCGTATGGGGTCTTGGGGGACATTGGCAAAACATTCATTTCCACCAATGGGCAGGTTATAATAGTTGGCATTCAAGATATTCTTAATATTACAAAAAATATTTGCCCGGAATTTTTCCGAATTAATTAAAAGGTAATTGGCAGCAAAATTAAATACTGTAAAAGGTTTGTTTGATACCAGTTTTCCTTCAGCGTCCCTGATTGAACGGTGATAACTTTCATCCCTGTAAATAAAACGGGTTGAAAAATCTATTCTTCTTACTGAAATACTGGTCCCTCCTTTAATGGTGTTTTTGGCTGCAAAAGGTAATTGGCCCCCTTCAATATTACCATCAATATACGAATATGCAAGATAAGAACTTAGCACGAATGAACTGATATCAGCCTTTGCTTTAACTTTAACTGTACCTCCATAGGTTATGGCACTTCCTTTGTTTACAGGTCTTTGAATGAACCCAACATTTATACCATGAAATGATTGCCCCGTATAACCTTCACTGCTCAACAGGTTATCCAGGTTGTTGTAAAATCCGTTCAACGAGAATATCAGGTATTTATTCATGAAATATGAGAAACTGGTTTCCAGGGTACGGATCTTTTGCGATTTGAGTTTCTCATCAGGCGGCAGTCTCCAATAAGAAGAAGTGAGCCCAATAACTTCATTGGATACTGAATCCCTAACGGGTACAAAACTTCCGTAATGCTGATATGCAGAATAAGGTGATGGGGCAAAGAAAGCTTCGCCATATAACAATTTCACTTTTAATTTTGCCACCGGAGAATAAACCAATCCAATCCGTGGGTTAATTGAGTAAGAGTACCTGGTGTTATAATCATATCTTCCCCCCAGGGTGATTGACAGCTTATCCATGATATTAATATGCGATTGCAAATAAAAAGCATAGTTTTGGTAATGCAGGTAATAAAAATCCTGGTATAAGGAAAGGTCGTTTCCTGCTGAGTCATTAATGTTTGTGCCAATATAATACATGTTTTGCATATTGGCTGGCACACTTCTTTCAAATGGAAAGGGCAAGTCTCCTGATTTTGGCAGGGCTGAAATATCTTGCATGGAGAATCCGGCAACAATGGAATTACTATTGCTTATAAAGTAAGATACCTGTTCTTCAAATTTCAAAGCTTTGTTAAATGCATATTTATACCCCTTTGCATAGGATGTAAAGGAATTAATATAATTTGATTTCGGATCAATTTCATCTTTGCTGTATGAAAGGGAAGTATAAAAATTCCATTTATTATTGCTCATTTTTTTATTGTGCGATACATACATGGATTCAACCCATTCGCCAAAAATGGCATCTTTAGAATAAACACTGTATTCCGGTTTAACCGAAAATGAGGATCCGTGCGATTCATAATTCCTGAAATAACCGGCTTCAAGCTCTTTCATATTTAGTTTGGCATGTACGGCATACGACAGGGTGGGGGTACTGTATTCTTTTATTTCAGTGTTTATTACCGAATTATCGGGCAACAGCATATTCCCGTTTTTACTGTATTCGTTAGTATACCAGGCGTATTCTTTTGGATACAGGTCTGGAAAATATGGTTCGTCCGATTTGTATATATTCCCGGTAAGTGAAAATGAAATATCTTCGTATTGTGCACCAGCTACCAAAACATTGTTAGTAGTGTTAAACGATCCGTATGATGTGCTTGCGTGTATCCCCTTAACTTCAGAACCGTTGAATGTAATAATATTTATAATACCTGTAAAGGCATCTGCCCCATAAAGTGCAGAAGCAGGCCCCATGATAATTTCAATCTGTTTGGCATTGGCAACCGGATAATTATTTGAAATGGCCAGCGGTGTGCCGGTTGGTGAATTAACACGCATACCATCCATCATAATTATAAATTTTTCGGTACCAAAAATACCCCTGAGTGTAAAATAATTGCCATATTCTGCCGATGATCGTTTCTGAATTTCAAGTTCAGGTATATCTTCCAATACTTCTTCAAGGTTTGTATACCCGTTTGCCACTATTTGTTCGTGAGTGATAAGATGAAGGGTAGCCGGAACATCTGACAACTTGCCTGGTGATTTTAATGCTGTTGTAACCTCCAGGTTAAGGATCTCTTCCAGTGATAATTGTAAGTACTTTAATTTGCTGGAATCAACCTGGGCATCAATATGCAATGTTGTAATAAAAGTTAATAAACTTAACAATCCGAAAATAAACGGTTTATATGCACATCTTCGCATTGGTTTTTGTAATGGTTAGTAAGCAAATATACATTTTTTCTTGATCGTGTATGGTAATCAATCACTACAGGCCCTAGTTTATAATAATTCTAAAAAAGGACCGGTCTATTTAATTTTTAGAACCTCCATTTGATCAACATCACAAACATTTATTACATTTGATCATGCAATCGTCTCAACATATAGTGTTCTATCTCAGGATCCTTTGGGTTACTGCTTTCTTATTTGTTTCAAACCTACAAATAACTTCACAAAGTTTGACCCCTTCTGAGAAAAAAGTAATCCTCATTTTTAAGTTTGCTGAATTTGTACATTGGGAAAATGAAGATCAACTGGATACCTTAAAATTGGCCATATTTTCTGACGATAATGATTTTGTAAAAGACCTTTCCATTTTTGAGACGGTGAAAATTAATGGAAAGGTGGTTGCTTTGAACAGGATCTACAATGTGAATAACCTCGGTAAATCTCAGATCATCGTTCTTTCTGATGATAAAAATTATTTAATGGATGAGGTATTTGAGAAAATCACCGGGAAGCAAACGTTGCTCATTAGTGACGGATGCAAAAAGCAGGATCTTATTATGATCAATTTTATTTATAAAAAAGATGGTAAAATTGATTTTGAAATTAATAAGGCTAATATCTTAAAAGAGAATATGACGGTGAACCCGGAGCTTTTACTATTAGGGGGAAGTGAAATTGATATCGCTTCGTTGTACAAAGAGTCTCAGAAATCATTAACAGAAATTCGTGATAAAGTTTCTGACCTGGAAGATAAATATAATTTGCAGCAGAAAGAGTTAAACAGCAGGGATAAAGAGCTGACAGAAAAAAACCGGGAAATAAAACTAAGAAATGATGAGTTGGAGAAACAGAAAACAGAATTTATTAACTTAAATAAAAAGATAAGCCAACAGGATAAAAAACTTCAACAGGAATATGTTAAGCTGGAAGACTTGCAAAAACAACTGGAAAATAAGGGACAGCAAATAGAAGAATCAAACAGGATACTTTCAGCGCTCAACAATGAAATTAGCAGTAAGCAGGAGAAAATTGAAATACAGGAAAAGGAATTAATAACCTATGAGTCAACAGTAGACCAGCAAAAATCTACCATTTATCTGGCAGTTTCATTATTGGGCCTGGTGTTGATACTCGTAGTTATTGTATACCGGGGGTTTATCAACAAAAAGAAAACAGCTAAAAAGCTGGAAGAAAAAGAAGCTGAGATCAGAATGTTATTTGATATTGCCCCCTTACCTGTTATCATGACTGAAGTTTCAACAGGTAAGGCCATTTATATCAATCAGCTTGGCGTAGATATGTTTCAACTGAAAAATAAGGATGACCTTAATTATATTTCAGCCCAACGATTTTATGTTGATTTAAAAGACAGGGACTATCTTATTCAGAAACTTAAGAATGAAAACAAGGTAAATAACCTGGAACTGCAACTAAAAAATAGAAAAAGCGAAGTTTTTTACGGTTCTGTTTCAGGTCTTATAACAACGTACGAGAAAAAAACGGTTTTCTTCCTGGCAATTAAAGATATCACTGACATCAGAATTGCTGTTAACGAATTAAATAACTATAAGAACAGGTTAGAAGACATAGTAAAAGAACGTTCCAGGAAATTATTGGAAAGTCAGAAAAGGTTCAAGGATATGGCAGAGTTGCTGCCTGAAACAATTTTTGAGATGGACAAAGAGGGGCGGTTATCGTTTATTAATAACAGGGGAATGGAGATGTTTGAAATTTCACAGGATGACATTGAACAAGGGCTGTATTTATCTGATTTAATTGCTGGTTCGGAAGGCTTTGAAATTAATACATTGGTTAACCGTTTTGGGAAAGAGGAACAATTACAAACAAACGAGTTTCAGTTTTTACGAAGGGGGAAAAAGAATTTTCCGGGAATCATATACATGAACAATACCAACGGAAAAAATGGCATCAGGATTATAAGGGGAATTATAGTCGATATTTCCGAAAGAAAGGACCTGGAAAGAAAAATATTAAATACCATGCTTGAAACTGAGGAAAAAGAACGAAAACGTTTTGCCGAAGACCTGCATGATGGCTTAGGTTCGCTTTTATCAAGTTTAAACCTGTATGTTGATATGATTGAAAACCCTGAACTGAAGGAAGGTGAAAGGGTGAAACTTTTTAGTACGTTGAGAAACATTATTGATGAGTCTATTAAAAGTTCAAAAGAAATATCCAACAACCTCAGGCCATCCACGTTGTCCCGGTTTGGATTGACCGGATCGTTGGAGTCGTTCTGTACCAAGATCAATGAAACAAAAAAGCTGAATATTACTTTTGACCATTCAAATTTTACTACAAAATTGAGTACCAATACTGAAAATGCGTTGTACAGGATTGTCAACGAGTTGATAAACAATACGCTGAAATATGCATCGGCAAAAAATGCATGGCTCAAACTGGAGAAAGATGATCAGGTGCTTACGTTGAATTATAAGGATGACGGAATAGGTTTTGATAAAGAAAAGGCTTTAAAAAGTGAAGGTATGGGGCTGAAGAACATATATACCCGTGTAAATTCCATACACGGTAATTGCGAAATAAAAAGCCGTGCAGGGGAGGGGATTAATGTAATAATTACTGTTAATGTGCCGTTGGAAGCAGATCTAAGAAAAAATTAATTATCAAATAGAAAAAAATATGGTTAAAAATAAGTTGTTTACGCTATTTTTAACGGATATGATTTGAAAACTATAAAATCGGAAATTATGTCGAGTGAAAAAGTAAAAATAATCCTGGTAGATGATCATGAAATTTTTCGAAATGGTTTAAAACAATTACTTCATTCAATAGGTAATACCGAAGTAATTGCTGAGGCTACCAATGGAAAAGAATTTCTTGAAATTATTAAGAACCACGTTCCTGATTTGGTTTTTATGGATATTAACATGCCCGAACTTGATGGAATAGATGCTACAGAACTGGTACTGCTGGACTTTCCGGATTTAAAAATTGTAGCGCTCTCAACGTTTGGCGATAATGAATATTTTAACAAAATGCTGAATGCCGGTGTACGGGGATACATGCTTAAAAACTCACGCAAGAACGATTTTATGGAT
>JBNLCS010000681.1:0-6719 GCA_050303935.1 Bacteroidales bacterium | reverse complement strand
TAGTCCTCGAGTGTTCTAATTTTACTCATTAAATTATCATGCTCATTCTCAAAATATGCATAAACTTTGCTGGATGAATTATATACAGTTGTTTTAGTTGATAAGATAACAAATTCTCTACAGTCTTTAAGCTCTTTATTAATCAGGTCTTGCTTTATTTCTGATATTAAATCTGGCATTTTTGAAGTTATTTCTTTTAAATCATTTTTCCTGTTTTTAATTTTGTCCCTATTCTTTGATTTCTCAGTCAATCTTGATGCAAAATAACTTCCAAAAACACCAACTATTAGACCAACTAATCCAGTTATGATGTGGGATAGATATGGATTCATGTTTTTAATTATTAATTAGTAATAGTTTATCAAAATCGAGCAATTTTAATTTGCTTGAGATATTAATGTCAGTATTAATGTTTTCGAGCTTTACAGAATCAAAAATCTCGACCTCAATTACTCCACTATAGAAGTGAGTTAAAACACCAAATCTTTTAATCTTAGTTGTTGCAAAGCAGTCATTTATTGTATTTATCCACCTGTCAATCTCCTCGGTGGTTTGCAAAAGTTCGTTTGCTTGTTTCTGTTTTTCAGATTTCTCTTTATTTTTTAAATATTGATTGATTTTATTATCACTCCATTTTTTAAGCTTTAGTTTTTTTATTTCTTTTTCAATTTCTCGTCTTGTGGAATTATCTTTTGAATCATATCCTATACCCGAACCACAATCACAATGACCTTTAGTTGTAAAAATCACTTTGTAGTCAAAACCAATGTGTTTTTCCAAATCCTTGATTCTTATCGGCATATAATGTAGTCCGTTTTGCTCGAATATCTCTTTAAGTTTCAAGTCATCGGTTTCTAAATCTACTATTGCTAAATTAAATTGACACATGTTTGTCGTCAGGTTTTATGCCACACAACAAGTATATATATGCAACCACAAAATACAATATTTTATTAAAAATTTATCTTCAAAAATTTAATAAAACATTAACAATCAACAATCAACAATAAAAACGTTAGCTTCCGTATAATAAACGTATGCTATCGGATATTCTCTATTTTTTTCAATTATTTTTGTTACGTGTACTGATTGGTATTATAAAACATATTGCAGGGGAGGCTTGCGGTGTTTATCGTATGCCAGGTATATGAATGTAGAGAAATGTGATCCTAATTGCTGGATTTAATGTACAAGGTTTCAAAAACATAATGCAATAAAATCTGTACGTAGGGTTAATCCCAATAGCAAAACGTACCGGAACATTTATCTACCATTTCGGGTTTGCATGGTATCAGAACATAATTCCGGTTTTGAAACCTTTACACTTGCTACCGGGTAGCTTATTCATTATTATAATCGTATCTTTTTCTAAAATTCTGACGTTGTGGTTGCTGTGGCTTGTTCTTGTTCTCAAGGGATTTTATAAGGGAATCAAGTTCTTCAACTACACGTTGGTACCCTTCCATTAACTCATTATAATGTACTTCATTTAAAAAATTTAGTTTGTTGGCAATCATTATTATATTGATTATCCTGTACGCGTTTGCCCGGGAGAGTTTGTAATACCGTGTTTTATCCGGCCGGTCATAGGTTCCGTAACCTTCGGCCAGATGATTGGTTGTATTACTGGCGGCATGCCTCAGGTCTTTGGACATTCCTTCTTTTTCATCATCAGGAAAACCTTTTGTGATATGATAAAGTTGTAATGATAAATCCGATGCCTTTTGCCAAACCGGAAGTTCTGTAAAATCTTTAAAGCTCATAACTTTAGAATTAAGAATTTAACATGCTTACTAATGAATATATATTCAAGTTATGAATTTTTATGGAATTTTTCTAATTATAGGGAAATTTTATTCTTGCATTGATTGATTTATTGTATTTTTTCTATAGAGTGACAGTCCGGGAACCTTTGTTTTTTCATTTTTTAATAACAACGCCTCGAAGACGAAGCTTTTACAAGTTTATGAAACCGTTGTGCCGGGAGTTTTTATCCTGCAAAAAGAAACCATATTTTCTTTTCTACTATACCAGGGATGAGAATATTTTTTACAAGAAAAAAGAGAAATGTGTATGACAGTTCCGGTATTAATGTTTTTGTTAGTATAATTTTCACAAGAATGAGTAAAATATATCCTATTTATAGAATAGGAAAAGTAGATTTAACAATTTGTTAATATTGAAATGTTTTTAATTTCAAAAAATGATTTCATCTTTGATGTGTAATTATTAAAGCACTCCGTTGAGTGTTGGTTGGTTTATAAAGAAGGGTGGAGGGACAGGCCCCGGGAAACCCTGGCAACCTGCTAAAATATGGTAAAGGTGCCAAATCCTGCCAGGAATGGAAATATAAATTAATTAACAAATGCAATTCATACTATGTAACAATGTCATGTGCAGAGAAACAGAAAATTACACATTTCTGGTATACGATGAACGAATGTGGTCTTCTGGCTGTTTTTCTATTTAGCTGTGTAAAATAATTAAATTATTCATTTATAAAACAAAGTACTATTATGTCAAGTAATTATCGATTTGAAACCCTGCAACTTCACGCAGGACATGATGTTGATGAAACCACACTGTCAAGGGCGGTGCCCATCCATCAAACAACCAGTTATGTATTTAAAAATTCTGAACATGCCGCTAATCTTTTTGGCTTGAAAGAATTCGGAAACATCTATACCAGGATCATGAACCCCACAACCGATGTTTTTGAAAAACGCATTGCAGCGTTGGAAGGTGGCGTAGCTGCCCTGGCGACTTCTTCCGGTCAGTCTGCCCAATTTTTAGCACTTACTAACATTTGCGACAGTGGCGATAATTTTATATCAACATCGTATCTGTACGGGGGTACTTACAACCAGTTTAAAGTCCAGTTTAAAAGGCTGGGTATTGAAGTGCGCTTTGTAGATGGTGATAATCCGGATGATTTTAGAAGATTAATTGATAATAAAACAAAGGCGATATATTTGGAAACTATTGGTAATCCAAGGTTTAATGTCCCGGATTTTGAAGCATTGGCTAAAATAGCGCACGATAACGATATTCCGTTGATTGTTGACAATACTTTTGGTGGGGCAGGTTATTTGTGCCGTCCAATAGAACATGGGGCAGATATTGTTGTTCAGTCTGCCACCAAGTGGATAGGTGGTCATGGAACAAGTATCGGGGGAGTAATTGTTGATAGTGGTAAATTTAATTGGGGCAATGGAAAATTCCCACAATTTACTGAACCATCCGAGGGGTACCATGGCCTTGTTTTCTGGGATGTTTTTGGTGCCAATGGCCCCTTTGGCAATATCGCATTTATTATCAGGGCCAGGGTTGAAGGCTTAAGGGATTATGGAAGTGCACTAAGCCCCTTCAATGCTTTTTTGTTAATTCAAGGTATTGAAACCCTTTCATTGCGCCTTGACAGGATAACCGAGAATGCGTTGTCATTGGCAAAATGGCTTCAATCGCAAAGTTGGGTCGAACAGGTTTCTTACCCGGGGCTTGAAGATAATCCCTATCATAATTTAGCTAAAAAATATTTGAAAAATGGATATGGCGGGGTATTAACATTTAAAGTAAAAGGAGGCAAAGAGGTTGCTGATAAATTGGTAGATAATGTTGAGTTGATCAGTCACCTGGCCAATGTTGGTGATTCCAAAACATTGATAATCCATCCTTCGTCAACAACGCATGAGCAATTAAGCCTTGAAGAACAGATCGCTACGGGGGTTGAACCCGGACAATTACGGATTTCGGTTGGTATTGAACATCTTGAAGATATCAAGTCAGACTTGCTGAATGCATATGATAAAGCAAAATAATAAGGAAAAAACAAATCTCTGGCAGGATAAAAACCTGTCAGGGGTTTACTATTTTTGGTGGTTGTCATAAAAAATAGTGGAGAATAGGAAAAAGGTATTTTTTGCCCAATATTATTTAGATTTCAGGAACCGGGGAACTGTAAGTTTCCATAAAATTTGCATATGTTTTGGTCAGGTGGTGGTCGCCCCCGTAAAATTTAATGATGGTATCAAAAATTCTTGGTTTAAGATACCCTTGTTTTAACTCAAGAATTTCCCCTTTTTCATTAACAAAAACTGTTGAAGGGTATCCAAGTTTCCCTTGTAACAATACTGCTGCCAGTTCATGGTACCCCCTTCCACCATTATCTACAAATTTATATGTTTTATCACCAATGGTTATGTTTTCTTTTTGTTCAGCATTAAATTTTACAGCATAATAGTTGTTGTTTATATATTCAATGATTGTAGAATCACTAAAGGTGGTCCTATCCATTACTTTACACCATCCGCACCAATCCGTGTAAACATCAATTATCATTTTTTTCGGTTCCTTTTGGTTTAATTTAACTGCCTCGGTAACCGTATGCCAGTTTATTTCTTGTGGCCCATTATCGTCCTGCGCGTGAATTGATGTAACAACATATAAGAATAACACGCTAATTATTAAAAATTTTTTCATCTTACTATTTAATCAATAAAGTTTAAAATTAAATAAACTTACGCTCACATAAAAATATTAACGTTAATAACTTGTTAAAGTTTCTTTTTAAAGGACTTTACCGGAAAAGATAAAAGTCATAATTTTGAACAAAAATGATATGAATTTAGAGAACTTATCACCGGAAAGATTATGGTATTATTTTGCACAATTATGCAAAATACCGAGGCCTTCAAAACACGAGGGGCAAGTTGTTGCATTTATTGAAGATTTTGCAAAACAAAATAACCTGGCCTATGAAAAAGATGAAGTAGGGAATGTAGTAATCAGGAAAGGGGCATCTCCTGGCATGGAAAATAAGCCTGTTGTGGTATTGCAATCGCATGTGGACATGGTCCCTCAAAAAAACAATGATAAAAAACATGATTTTACAAAAGATCCGATCAAGCCTGTTGTTGAAAATGGATGGGTCAGGGCCGATAAAACAACACTGGGTGCCGATAATGGCATAGGTGTTGCAGCAATGCTTTCCGTTTTAGAAGATAAAAATATAAAGCATGGCCCGTTGGAGGCGCTGTTTACAATTGACGAAGAAACCGGAATGACCGGGGCATTTAGCTTGAAAGAAAATTTTGTTAAAGGAAGGGTTTTACTTAACCTGGATTCGGAAGAAGATGGTGTAATTTGTGTTGGTTGCGCCGGCGGGCTGGATGGAAACGTTCAATTTCATTATATAGAAGAATTAGTGCCAAAATATGCGGATGCCTTTCAGTTAGAAATTAAAGGGTTAGTGGGTGGCCACTCCGGAGTTGATATTCATAAGGAACGCGGTAATGCCATTAAAATTTTGAACAGGTTTTTATGGTATGCATCCAAAAGTTTTGGGTTACGGTTATCATTAATTGAAGGGGGGAGCTTACGAAATGCAATTCCCAGGGAAGCCAGGGCTGTTTTTACCATAGATAATGGCGTGGTTAACGATTTTAAGGAATTTGTAAACACAGAAAGAAAGATTGTTATCGACGAATTTATTCATAATGAGCCTGATTTACAGGTGGTATTATCACCAACGGAACAACCGTTTACCCTGATCCAGGAAAATGTCCAGCATAGCTTGCTAAATGCCCTGTATGCTTGTCCAAATGGTGTGATACGAATGAGCAGTGCCATGCCTGGTGTAGTTGAGACATCAACAAACCTTGCAAAAATTGCAATGCAAAATGGTGTAATTGAAATACAATGTTTGTTGCGAAGTGCAATTGAAAGTGCTAAAAATAATGTGGCCAATATGATTGATAGCGTGTTTACACTGGCCGGTGCCGATGTGAGTTTTGATGGGGAATATCCCGGATGGAAACCTGATCCGGGTTCGCAAATATTGAAAACTACGGTGGGAGTTTTTAAAGAATTGAATGGCACAGAACCGGAAGTTGAAGTGATACATGCCGGTCTAGAATGCGGAATTATTGGGGCCAGGTATCCGGGAATGGATATGGTGTCCTTTGGGCCAACAATCACGGGTGCTCATTCTCCTGATGAAAAGGTTGAAATTAAATCGGTGGAAAAATTCTGGAGCTCCTTGGTGAATATTCTTATGAAAGTAAATTAAATTGTGGGTTTCAGCATAGAAAAAATAGGTACGGATAAAACTATTTTACGTAAGGTAGTCCGGGAAAAGGTCAATAAGTTTTCAGATAATGAATTGCATGTTTTTTCCAATACAATCTGGGAGAAAGTTGAAAATTTAAATGAATTTGTTAATGCTAACATAATAGCAATTTACTGGTCGTTAAAAAGTGAAGTATCTACACAAGAATTTATAAATATATGGTATAAGAAAAAAATTATTCTGCTTCCTTGTATCGATGAAAACGAATTGCGCTTTAAAAAATTTTCAGATGATAAAAAGATGGGTTTGAATCCGGGTTTTGGTGTTAAAGAACCAACCGGCAAGGTGGCAGGCGATTATGAAAATATTGATTTGATTATTGTGCCCGGTGTTGCATTTGATAAAAATAACAATAGGTTGGGGAGGGGGAAAGGGTTTTATGACCGTTTTCTGAAAAAAACAAATGCATATAAACTAGGGGTGTGTTTTCCGTTTCAATTGTTCGAAAATATTCCTGTTACTGATAATGATGTTAAAATGGACCAGGTTATAACAGCATAAATGAACGAAACATCCAGACACTGACCTTCACAACAGTGACATGAACGAGTTTACGAGCTCGGCATAGCCAATAAAACATGGATGTGCCATG
>JBNLCS010000680.1:0-4300 GCA_050303935.1 Bacteroidales bacterium | reverse complement strand
TTCCTTCATAATTTAGTTTATCTAAATAAAAACCTGCATAGGCCAGTGTATCGATCACCGGGTGCCGTTCGGTATAAATAGTTTGAGGTGCCGGCTTATTAACAGCCAGATATAAATATTTATATAATATCATTGCGCAAAAAATTGAAACAGCTTTCAGAGAGGGTAAATTTTCCTGATCTGCTTTTTCACCTATATAATTGACAAATTCTGCTGCTTTACATAACATATTATCGCCAGCATATTTTTCTACATTTATATGGGGTAAAAAAATTACTTCACAATTTAGGCTGCCCCTGTTCCTAAACAATTCATTCAATAGGGTACTTTTACCCGATCCATCTATACCTGTAATCAGTTTAACCTTCATTCTCAATAACCTTTAATACATCTTTATACGTATCCTCTTCATTTTCACGGCTTTTTACTATTTTCATTTTTAAATAACCAAACATATCCCAGGCTTTATACACGTTTGTTTGAAAAGCCATAAAATTTTCAAGCGATGCAGATAATTTTAACCCACATTCGTATCTTGAAAATTGAAGCTTTCTATTTGCTGCAATTTCAAGAGGAAGGTCAATTTCAATAATGACATCGGGCACCGGAAAGCATTCCATTAACGAATCCATCAATTTTTGACTGGCACCCAGCACTTTTTCAGATGCAAAATATTTGTAGTAATACCCGTCTGTAATAATTACTTCTTTTTTACTCTCAAAAGCCTTATCAATAGAATATTTCATGGCATGGGCCAAAAACAATAGCCGTGAATCAGGTGTAAGCCCACATAAAAAATTGTCAACATCCTGTTTTGAATTGAAGGGTATTCCATTAACCGGGTTTTCCAACAAATTCCATATAGTTGCCACATAAGTGGATTTATAATGTTGCGCCAGTTTTTTTATAATGGTACTCTTTCCTGTACCATCTTTTCCCGTTATGCAAATATGCTTTTTAAACATTATTGTTATTGTATATTTTTCACCACTTTTTTAATTTCATCCGAATCTTTCCCAATCTTCTTTAAATAATCAAAATACGATTCTTTTCTAAAAAAATAATTTTTTACCGACCCGATTAAATCAACAAATAATTTAAGAAATAAAAAAATTGTTATGCCCAGGCCAATTTCTTCACCTATCAATTTAAAAATTATGAACGGCGCTGAAACCCTAACCAACAACCTTTTAAACCAAGACATTTTGTAACAGTCACCGAGTTTTAAAGCCATATTTTTAGAAGGAAAAAACATTTGTTTTACCAACAGCATGTAAAATTTTAGTTTCTTGTGAAACTGGGGATACAAACTAAAATAAAAAACTGTCATCTCCACGTCATGAAAATAATCATTGTATGAGTAATGCATATCGCCTCCCCTTTCAATCATTTTCAACCTCGAATTCAACCTATTAATTATAAACGTTTTTTTTGTAGGTTTTAATTTTTCAAAAAGTGATCGTGAAATACTGCTTGAACAATAATTCGCTAATTTTAAGGTGAAAAATGCTTTATCCGTGGCATTACTTTTTTCACAAATCCCTACAAACTTCCCTTCATCAAATTCAACCTCCGACAACAACAAGTTGTACACATCCATACAGTCCCTAATGCCTATTTTGTACAAACCCATATGCAAGACCAGGTGCAATAGATTATATTCCGGAGATAGTTGTTTCACTTTAGTGTTGTAAAAATTAAAAGCTAACACATTTTCCCAAATATCTTCGGATTTAAGTTTATATTTTGAGGTAGGTGATTTCAATCCCCATTGTGTACCGGTGATGCAACTATAATCAGGGCTTAAAAACGACATACCCGCATGGCTGAATTTTGCTGCTTTTTGTTTTTCACCGGTCCAGCCAAACCCCAATGGAATATACCCGAGATCAAAATAAATTTGCTGTACTTTTGGCCAGTCTTCCTTTCTGATAAGCATATCAAAATCATTCATTTTTTTGTAACCAGTATCATGATACACACGATGGATAAACAAATTTCCTTTTAAAACAGCAACATCAATATGCTCTTTTTCAAAGATTCTTAAAAACCGAATCGCTTCCTTATTCCTTTTTTCATTTTCAGTTTTTGTTTTTTCATATATTGATTTAAAAGAATTGATAGAATTTATTGATAAATATTCATTGAAATCATGTTTCAGAATTTGTGTATATATCCACGGGGCCAGTTTATATTTTTTGCAGTACCCAAAAAACAATTCCTGTTCATTTTCATTGTTTCTAAGCTGTTTAAAAGCAGTAAGGATTTTTTCTTTTTCTTCTGCCCGAATCCTGATTTTTGATAATCGAGATGCTATATAAAAATATGTATTCATGGTAAGTGATTCTTTAAAATTCCTTTTAACCCCGAACAAAGAACTACGAATTTTGAAGTTTGTCATTTTGCATTCGTTGTTCGTTATTCGTTATTCGTTATTCCTTTATCTTGTTGAACGCCGAACATTGAACAAGGAATCCCGAGTTTAAAGTTCGTCATTCTGCATTCGTTATTCGATATTCAATATTCTTTCATTTTTGTTAAACACCAAATATCGAATATGGAACTATGATTGTTGAAGTCGAATTTCTTCATTCGTTGATCGATATCCGATATTATCCTCTACCCTCTAGCCCCTATCAGCTTTCAACTATTCGTATTTCGCCTGTACCACCATTCATCTCAACTATATCACCATCTTTTACATTATTTAAAATCCCTTTTGCCCCAACAATTGATGGTATGCCCAATTCCCTGCAAAGAATTGATGTATGGCTTAGCAAGTTCCCTTTCTCAGAAATAATCCCCTGGGCCCTTGAAAAAATATTTATCCATCCAGGTTCAAAGTTCCTGGCCACTAAAATAAAATCTTCAAAATTGATGTTATAATCAATACGATCAATAATCTTCACTTTTGTATTTACTATACCACTACAACAACCAACCCCTTTTATAACACCCTCATTAACAGTACTACTCATACCTTTTATCTCTTCAAACGTATTATCAAATTGGATATACCTTTGCGGATGGTCTTTTTTTTCATACTCCTTATATTCCTGTTTACGTTTATTAATTATTTTCTTAAAATTGTTAACCTGTTTTATTTCAAGCAATTCTTCATAGTTGAGATAATAAGAATCCCCCTCGTTTTTAATAAGCTTTTTTAAAAATAGGTCTTTATCAATACTTCTGAACAACATTTTAAAATGAGTATAAATCCGGGTACGCACAAAACGATAGTTTTCCCGGTCTTTTACCCGTTGAATGGCATTTTTAATTATATATTGTAAAAAATACCTTTTCAATACATTGAACCGATAGTGTTTTTTAAGAATACTTTTATAATTAAAATATGATTTTTGCTGTTTAAACTGCATGCTGCCCATAAGGTTTTTTTTCAAAAAAGAGATGAACATTTCAGGTTTTTCAATATAGCAAATGGTTTCCATCTTTAACTCACCTTCTTCGCACCTTTCCCCATATTTTTGAATATAATCCTTAACCTTTTTGTAAAATGTAGGGAATTTAAAATTAAGCCTCTCCAGAATCGCTGTTTCTGAATAGTTCTCAAAAAGTGCTGATAGTTTTTCATCATGTTGAATGATATATATCAACTCCTGGAAATTTCGTACCAATGAAACAGAAATGACTTCTCCTTGTGCAAAAAGAATATCATTTATAAAATTGGGATATTCAGCTATAAGTTTGGTTCCCTTCAAAGTTCTTTTAAGAAAAGTAAGTAAGATCATTGCAAATAAACCATTTAGAACAGGTGCTACCCAATTCAGCGAAAGTTTTTCTGTAATTTCATAAAACCTTTGCACTCCTTGCCCATACCCTAAGTCTTTGTACCGTTGGTAAGAATGTTGGTTTAGAAAATTAGTATAATTTATTTCGTAACTTTTTTTAATGCGTTTAAAAAACAAAAACGAGTATATAATAGTAATAAACAAACCTATATAGTCAATAAATCTTGATTTAACTATCGGTTTTTCAAACCAGGCTTCTTCCATTCCCATAATGGAAGTATAATGCCGGCTCAATTTTTTCCCAAACGGTAATTGATACAGCAATTGTTGCCAGGCCGTAACATTATAATACATACCTCCCTGTATTACCCCCACCATATTGTTCAATTGATCATTATACCGTTTCACTTTTTTTTTCCGCCCGCTCAAAAAACTGAATAAGCTGGTATATGCAATACTATACGTGTATTTAATAAAAGATGAACTTAAGGGCAACGTAACACCCGGAAAATTTTCTCCAATACTGGTATTGTCCCATATCACAACTTTTT
>JBNLCS010000679.1:0-8202 GCA_050303935.1 Bacteroidales bacterium | reverse complement strand
ATTCCCACATTACCATCAGAATTAATCCGCATTCTCTCTATTATTCCATTCTCATTCATATTTGTATAGAACCTGATAGAACCATAATCTGATGAAGATGCAATGCTAAAACCTTTCCCATTAGTACTAATTGTACCCATTCTATCATAATCTGTAATGGCTGTGTATTCCTTTGAGGTTATTCCCAGAGCAACTCCGTATTTGCTGTCATTTGATTCTAAAGCAATGCTTACAGAAGCCTTGTTGCTTGTTGAGTTATTTTTTAATCGTATTAAAGCCCTATTATTACCCTCCGAAACATTCCCTTCTATCCTTAATTTAGATCCTCCGGGTGTATCAGTACCTATTCCAATATTACCATTATTATAGAAAATGTCGTTTGAAGAACTTTGCCATAATCTTTGACTACCAGCTGTAGTCTGTATACTCCCATCAGGAAATTTTATTCCGCCTTCACTGGAATAGATAGTACCTTTAACTTCTAGTTTCTCACTGGGTAATTTGGTTCCAATACCAACATTATTATCTGTATTTATTCTCATTACCTCGTTAAATGTATTTCCAGGGCTTTGTCCATTACAAAACTTAATAATACCTGTGCTTAAATCCGATTTCAAAGAAGCTAGAATCAACCCTTTTCCACTTGAACTAAGCAAACTGTAATCTTGTAAATCTCCAGGGGTATCATTTGCTGTGTAAGAATCAGAAATATGCCCAAGTACTGTATGATGTCCACTATCACCAGCTTTAAGGGTCATATATGCCAATGATTTATTACTGGTAGAGGTGTTATGAATTGAAAGAAATACTCGTCCGGGCCAATCATCTTCATTGCCAACAATTGAAAAAGTATTCTCTGGGGTTGCAGTACCAATACCTACATTGCCCTTGCTGTAATAAATATTACTACCTGAATTATTCCAAATTGACGATCCTTTACCTGAATCACCTGATGTTTCAGCATATAAAGCATAAGGCACACTGCTTAGTTGGGTGATGCCTAATTCTTTAAATCCATTTCCTTTAAGAAGGTCAATCTCTGATTTTAAAAAATAGGGGCCTTCACTCCATTGTATATCGTTAAATGTACCTTCTAGTGCTATACCTTCTCCTATTTTGAAATCTATAAGTCCATACTGATTTGATTTCTTGTTATGGTATTCTTTGTAAACCATTTTCCCATCCACACTTCCCTGAATGAGGGTGATACGGAAATCCATATCTGTACTTTTTAGTAATTCACCCATTTCATTTCGTAAAATAGTTTGATATTGAAAAGAATGAGGTGCCTGACTAAAAAGGGATATACATATAAGTAGCAGTAAAAAAGTTGATTTATGTCTCATGGTTTTAATTCATTTAATATAATGACGATATGTTCGTATTCTAATACGAATATAAATAATAAAGTTACATAAATAGTTTCTATTATTGACAAATCATATAATTTAGAACATATATAGTCTAAATAATTTGATTAGAAACGTTATTTATATCACTATTTAGATAGAAGCCAGTAGTTTTCTCATACTAACTTTTTCGTCCATAATACTCGAAAGTTTCTCAATTGGTACACGTTCTTGTTCCATGGTGTCGCGGTCGCGAATAGTTACCGTGTTATCTTTTAATGTATCGTGATCAACTGTAATGCAGTATGGGGTTCCTATAGCATCCTGCCTACGATATCTCTTGCCAATCGCATCTTTTTCTTCATACTGGCAATTGTAATCATATTTTAGTTTGTCAATAATTTCCCTTGCTTTTTCGGGCAATCCGTCTTTTTTTGTTAACGGGAATACTGCCAACTGGACCGGTGCAAGTGCAGGTGGGATTTTGAGGACAACACGTTCTTCCTTAACGCTTCCTTCCCTTTCCACTTTTTCTTCGGTATATGCATTCGCAATTACAGTGAAAAACATACGGTCTACACCTATGGAGGTTTCTACAACAAATGGCGTATAATTTTGATTGGTTTCACTATCAAAATACTGTATTTTCTTTCCTGAGAATTTAACATGGTTGCCCAGATCGAAATCAGTTCTTGAATGTATCCCTTCTACTTCTTTAAAGCCTATTGGGAATTTGAACTCGATATCGGCAGCAGCATTTGCATAATGTGCCAGTTTATCATGATCGTGGAAGCGGTATTTTTCGTCACCCAAACCAAGGCTTTTGTGCCAGGCCATTCTTTTTTCCTTCCAGTATTCATACCATTCCATTTCGGTACCGGGACGCACAAAAAACTGCATTTCCATTTGCTCAAATTCGCGCATGCGCATAATCCATTGTCGTGCAACAATTTCATTCCTGAAAGCTTTTCCTATTTGGGCGATACCAAACGGAATCTTCATTCTTCCCGTTTTCTGGACATTCAGATAATTAACAAAAATCCCTTGTGCTGTTTCCGGTCTTAAATAGATGGTATTGGCTTCATCGCTAACTGAACCTAACTGAGTGCTAAACATCAGGTTAAACTGGCGAACGTCTGTCCAGTTACAAGTTCCCGATATCGGGCATGCAATATTGTTGTCTTCAATAATTTGTTTAAGCTCTTTGAGGTTCTCTGCTTCAAGGGCTTTAACAAACCTTTTTTTAAGTTCATCATATTTAGCAACATTGCGCTGAACATTTGGGTTCGTATCACGGAACATTTGTTCATCAAACTTTTCTCCAAATTTTTTTGCAGCTTTGCTAACTTCCTTTTCAGTTTTTTCCTCGATTTTTAGTAGCAAGTCTTCAATTAATTGATCTGCACGATATCTTTTTTTTGAGTCTTTGTTGTCAATGAGGGGGTCGTTAAAAGCACCGACATGACCCGATGCTTCCCATGTTCTGGGGTGCATAAAAATAGCAGCATCAATACCAACAATATTTTCATGGAGTTTCACCATAAAATCCCACCAGTATTTCTTGATGTTATTTTTTAGCTCCACACCATTTTGCCCATAATCATAAACTGCCCCTAAGCCATCGTAAATTTCACTTGAAGGGAAAATAAATCCGTATTCTTTGCTATGAGCAATAATTTTTTTAAAAATATCGTCTTGTGCCATATTATACTAGTTTATAGTTCATTGTCTATAGTTTATAGTATTTTATATGCTATAAACTATACAATGGTTAGCTTATTAAATTTTGGCAAAAGTAATTAAAATGTTTATATCGAAAAAAATTGGGATAATTTATTATTTTTGCAGCCAATTGGCTCCGTAGTTCAGCTGAATAGAACGTCAGATTCCGGTTCTGAAGGTCGTGGGTTTGAATCCCGCCGGAGTCACAAAAAAGCAACCATTTTGGTTGCTTTTTTTGTACGAAGAAGGGATCACGAGCGGCATGGAGCGAAGGTCTGTGCGAGCGAGCTAATCCCGCCGGAGTCACAAAACAGTTTGGAGTCTACCTTAGCTATAGCTCCGGAAGATAAATGTGAGTAGTTAGCAAGAGTGGGCTGCTCACCAAACTGTTTTATACTCAACACTCGCACTCCAACACAAACTGAAAGATATGTTTAAAAATTTTCAGGAACATTCAAATGGAAAATAAACTGCCCACCTTCATGATTGGCGTATTTTATTGGGGCACATACAGGCATTTGGTCAGAATTGGCGCTAACCGCTTCTATCACCTGTTCTGAAATATCTGTAAAAAGTATTTGAGGTCTGTTGTTTTCTTCCAATATCTTGATGATTTGTTCTGTAAAAAGCGATTTGTCTTCAACTTTCTCAATTCGCCCGCTTGTAAAAACCCATCGTGACCTTCTTTTTTCAAAATTTTCATAATTTATATCACCCTTACCTCTTAATGCCAGTTCC
Source organism: Bacteroidales bacterium (assembly GCA_050303935.1). Taxonomy (GTDB): domain Bacteria; phylum Bacteroidota; class Bacteroidia; order Bacteroidales; family JBNLCS01; genus JBNLCS01. The sequence continues at coordinate 4,393 of JBNLCS010000679.1, read as the reverse complement.
AGCATTGAACCAGCAAAGCATGCATCTGCAATTAATAGTGTATGTTTTGAATCAATTGCTTTTATAAAATTTACGATTTCTGAGTTGGTAATATAATCACTGATCTTATTTTTACGGGCTTCGTAGGTAACCCAGTACCCCTCTAACAATTTGTTATCATAATGGCCATGTCCTGAAAAAATTATAATAAGCTTATCGTTTGATGTTACAGTTTCAATTAAGTACTGGAATTTTTCATAAATATTTTCAACTGTTGCTTCATCATCATATAGATTGTATATATTGTTTTTGTTAAAACCATATCTGTTTACCAGCACGTTGTTTAATAAATTAGCATTTGCAACAGGATTGATAAGGTCGGGCCAATTTTTATATTTGCTTATGGCAATGTGCAATACAAAATATTTAGAATCGGGTTTAACATAGTTTACCACGATTGTATCTATACAAACGGAGCCATTATTTGATTGGGATTTTAAAATTATATTATTCATACCCGGTTCAAGAAATACAACATCGTCAAAACTGTCATTATCATCCAGATCCGTTATATTGTTGTTGATAAATACATTTTTTATACCACTTCCATCTTTGGTGTACGTTATGCCTTTAATATTTAATATTTTTATGTTGTTGATTACGGGATTGTTATTATTTGATTTATCAATGGAGGGGTGCAATATATGAATAAAAGGCTTGTCGCTTAATTTATTGTTTTCTGTTGTATTAGGTGTATTGCTAATAGTAACAAGTTTTACTTTACTTTCAGATTCACTTACTTCAAAATGTTGTGAAAAACAAAAAGGAAAGTTTATTGCCAAAATTATGTTAAGTATGAACGGTTTCATAAGTAGAAGTAATTTCTGAAAAAAAACTATTTTCTATAAATAAAATACAGGTTCAATTTTATTGGTTTTATTTTAAATTTCAAAACTAAAATTGATACGTGTATGAAAACAACCAGTATGTGTTTTCCCGTATTTCAAAATTTACAGATAAATTCTCTTTAATTTTCCCCATGTATTTCTTGTCATCTCTGTTATGCGTTAAGATCACAATAGTGTAGTTTGTTGCCCATAAAAATATTCCCGAGTATAAAAAATAATTTGATAAACGTCTTTTTTTGTTGGCAATAGTATAATATTCATTTCTTTCGGCAATGTTATTTGATTTTAAATATAATTTGTAGTTGTTTAATGCTTTTAATTCATAATATAGCGATAATCCCATTGAACCGTACCCGGCAGCCCCAAGCAATAAATAAGATTTGTTTCGTGTTTCCTGGAATGTGCTCAAACCAGGGAAAATTGTAGCTTTTATTAATTTATTGTATAACGGCGGTTCAAGATACCTGCTTGCAATGACAGATACAGAAATACTATCATAAAATTCAGGATAGTCTTTTGAGATTTCCCAGATAACCATTTTATTAGGTCCTGGCCTAACCATTTTATAGATATCCCCTTTAACGGTTTGCGCTGTTATGGTCTCATTTTTTACATTTTTAATTTTTATGGATACAAAATAGGCATGTTCACTTATAGTATCCATCAGGTCATACGTTATTACCATATTATTGTTAATAATTTCGTAATCTACGTTAGAAACAACCTGTGTTGTATCATTAATACAATGGGCTTCTTGCTTCGAAACAGCGAATAGAACAATAAAAGCAAGAATCAGTATGTTCGTAAATCCCCCTATTCTGGTACTCATTTTTTCTAAATTAATGTAACAACCTTCTCCAATATGGCTGGAGAGTGTTAGCTGTTAAAAACTGGTTTTCGCGTAGTTGTGTATATATAATTCGTCCATAATACCTTTTATTGCGTTGTAAAAATAATTCCTGTTGTTTTCACCTGGCCGGGTGCCCAAAAATAGATATTGTTCAGGCTGAAGCGTATTGTTCCAGTGAAAGTTGCCTGAAGCTACTTTTTTGTTGTTGATATAGATACTCATTGTTTCGTTGGTGTTTACTATACCACTATTGTCCCAAACAAATCCGAAATGTAATGTATCACCGGCATTGAAGGAAGTAAAATGACCAAAAATTTTATGGCTTTGGTTAAGTTTAACATTTCCTTTCTTACCAGTCTCCGGATCATAAATGGTAAAAAAGAAATGTTTCTCTTGCTCAAACGCATCATGTTCCCAACCATTCCATCCGGCAGATAAATAAAGATCATCGTGATAGATTGTCTTATCATAATGGGGTACATCCTCAGAAGACATATTAAAAAAATACGCCTGGTTTGAGCTATCGTGGTCAAAGTCGAATATAAAGTAAAACGAAATACTTCCTTTTTCTGAAGAAAACGAAATCTCTTGGGTATTTATTGCAAAAAAGTTGGCAGAGTCAATGTTGCCATACCCCTCATCCATTTCATGGTTAATATATAACCCATTTCCTGAAACAGCAGGTTGCAAGAACGCCACACCCCAGGGAGCTGTGTTGTAATTTAGCTGGATAATTGCCGGAAAACCGCTCTCACCTGATATTTTCTCAATTGTATTGAATGAATTGTAGTAAATTAGTTTACCTGTTTTAAAAACGGAATCTTCTGAATAATATATTCCGTTTTTGTTTTCAACATAAGCCCTAAAATGATATTGCTGATCTTCTTTGAAACTGGTTATAGAAAAATTTATTGTTGTATCATCGTGTGTTTCATAACTAAATAAGTTGTTATTCTCAATTGTCGGGTTTATGTTTTCACCCCAGCAAACTCCTGATTTCGTGCTATCAATAATATTTTCAAGCAAGAATTTACATGTTATGAGCAAAGAGTCATCATTTTTCTGGGATATAGTAAGAATTTCAATTTCGGGTTTAGTATTAAAAAAAGTAACCATTTCACCATAAATAACATCGTTTTCAGTTTCAATATATGAACGGATGTATAATTGGTTATATTGGTCAGTGCCTGTGATGACACTTGTATAATTTAAGACAGGGCCGGATGGACCCAATGAAGTATGATTATCAAGTATTGAAGGCATTTGTTTAGGAGACCAGCAATGGCCATGGTTATTGATCCCTTCGCCAACATCAATTATCTCACCAACTGCTATCAAAACAGTGTCTGAAATGGTTACAGCCCCTGTTTTTACATAGCCTACCCTTGTTAGGTCTTTCTTGCACGAAAATAGTAGTAAAAAAATAAAAACAATTATTAAATACTTACTCATAATTTTTCCAGCAACATCTTAGCTTTATCGTAGTTATACGTTTTCTCACGTACAATATTACGTAATATTTTTTTTGCATCATCAATTTGATTGGTTTTAATATATGTAATAGCTAAATACCATAATGATTCTTCGCTAAACTCGCCGCCATCGTTATAAATGGATTTCAATATTTTCACTGTTTTGTTTTGTAGGTTATTTCCCAACGTGTCAGCCAACATGCATAAAGCACTGTAGAAAAGTATCCGGTTAATTTCTTCATTCGATGAGGCTTTCTTCAGGGTTTCATTTAACAGTAATCGGGCTTCGGTATATTTTTCCTGGTTGTATAAGCTCAAGGCTTTTTCATAGTTCCCATCGATGCTTCTGTATTGGGTTGGCCCGTGTGGCTCAAAATACATGGCAAATAATTCATCATTGGTGTGGCTTTTTATTTCGGGGGAATATTCTTTTTGAATGTCGTTATGTTGGTTTTCCAATTTTTCGGTAGGTTTGTCAGGTATATTTATCAAATTCGAATCGGTTTTTACCACCTGATTTTTTGTTGTATCCCTGGCGGCCAGCTGCATTTCTTTATTATTTTGGTTTTTATTGATATAATATACCAAATACCCTGCTACGGCAACAATGAAAACAACGGCGGCATATCGAAGAAATTTTAAATACAACGTTTTACTATTTCCAATTTCTTTCCTGTATATGGAATCCAGTTTTTTCCTTAATTCAGCCCTGCCTTCATGTTTTATAGTTTCAATGCTAACATCTTCCAGCAAGTTTTCATCATTTTCAAGCTCTTGAAAGAAAGATTCCAGTTCCTGATCATTCAGTTTACCGTCTAAAAAGTCTTTTATCTTTTTGCTATTATCTGTCATAATTCAACTTGAATTTTTTATACCAATTTGTCAAATCTTTAATAAATCCCTAAAAGGGATTTAATTTGAATAACCCTGTACGAAGTGCAGGGTAAAATATATACCATTACATACAACCACAAAGTGGTTGAATTTCAGAGCAGATATGTTTCATTATATTCTACTCCATGTTCTGTGAGTAATTCAATTAACTCTTCTTTAAACTTTTTTATCTGGTGATGGGCTTCTTGGTTTTTTATATATTCAATCAACCCATTTTTATTTATATAGGAATAAGTAAATGCCTCATATCCTTGTTGCCAACCGGCAAAATCGGGAAATAAGTTAATATT